>JAPUJS010000491.1 GCA_027296045.1 bacterium
ATTGAAGCGTTAAATTCAGGTCATTTGGGGGGGGCAGGTATCGATGTGTATGAAGAAGAACCGCCACCGGCCGATTACCCCTTGCTGGCTTGCGAACAGGTGGTGCTGACGCCGCACTGTGCGGATATGACCCCTGAGGGGGTAGATCTCTTGAACAGTGGGACGGTAGAAAATGTTATCGCTTTTCTGGAGGGCCGGACGCAAAATGTAGTGGTGTGAAAAAGCCGCCTTTTTTAGCGCTATCCCCCATAGGACACTGCGCTTATGGGGGAATTCTATGTTCGTAAGCTGGCCCAACCGATGTATACATTTAATTTTCCATACGTGTGGAAAATTAAATATGATTTATCAAATATTGTAAAAATAGTATCTTACGTATTAATATGTGGACTATTTTATAGAATTTTGTGTGTCTATGGCACCATTTTCGGAGTCAATTTCAATTATTTTTCAGTTGATTTTGGTAATACGGCATATCATTTGCTTTTGTTAAGGGGGGAGGGAAAACATTTGGATCTTTCACCCAATTTTGGACGCTTGAACCGTGTTTTCGCCCCATTCTCCCCACCCGGACCTGATTGGAAGATGGCAACCAGGTGCGCATTTCAGCCAGCGTGGTTCACTGACATCTCGGGTCCGGACAGCCGGAGGTTTTCCGCTATGGCAGACCAAATCAGTATGACAATATCGGGTGACGGTCTTCAGGTGACCGTTGAGGTCATTGGACCCAAAACGACTGGAGAAGAGGTTGCAGAAGCCCTGTGCAGCCATGGAATTACGCACGGGATTCAATCTCAATTGATTCTGGAGGCGATCGATACCGCCAAAAAATCCGGCCGTCCTGTCAGCGATGTTTTGGTGGCAGAGGGCACCCCGCCAAAGGCGACCGTCCCGACTCGGGTCGAGCACCGTCCCCGGGGACAGGAGGAGGCTCTCCCATCGTTGAAGTCGGTTCAGACCCTGTTAAATCTGGAAAATCCAAAAGAGATTGAAAAGGCCACAGAAGATGTTGAGGTTCTGGCAGTCAAGAAGGGAGATCTGCTTGCCGTCAAGATTTTGGGTACTTTTGAACCCGGAAAGAGCGTCAAAGGAGATCCTATTGATAAGTTCGAGGACGAAGGGGAGCAGAATCCACAGCTTCAACCAGGCTTTGGGGTTGAATTATCATCCGACGAGTACCGTGCGACCGCTTTCGGATATGTAGGCATCCTCGATGGCAAGGTCGCGGTGCTTCCACCGATCTGGGTTGCCAGCGATGATATGGCGGCCTGTTATGTTTCTCTTCCACTGGTGCAGGGGTCTGCCCAACCTGATCTGGGAGACATTTCTGAGGCCCTTGCAGCGGCCGGGATAACCGCCGGGATTGTCGAAACCAGCGTTCAGGCGTTGAGCGATAAGCTGGCCAGACAGGACTTGGATCAGGTTTTAAACGCGCTGGCGGTGGGCGTCGCCCCTGAAGAACCGGTGGATGCAGTACCCGAGTTTTCATTTGCCCACGAATCTCAAGCCGGGGCGGTTCGTGAAGATGGGTCTATTGACCTGAAGGATCGCCAGCGTTTTCCCTCTGTTGTCAAGGGTGACCTTCTGGTTTCGTGTCAGCCGCCTGTTTCGGGAACGCCTGGCCTGACTGTCAAGGGCGAAGAGATCGAAATCCGCGAGCCGATCGCTGTTGAACTGGAGGCGGGTGAACATGTGAGGTCGTCTAAAAACGGGGACGTCCAACAGCTCTTCTCCGAAATGGATGGCGGGGTCGGTGTCCAGATGGTTGAGACGTCGACCGAATCCGTCACGCTCCATCGGTATACCATATCGGTGAGGTCTCTGGCAGAAATTTCGGGGGATGTGGATTATGAAACCGGAAATATTGACTTCAAGGGCAATGTGGAAATCAAAGGTAAGGTTGTGGGAGGCTTCACGGTGAAGGCCACGGGCGACATTGTGGTCTTGGAAGGCGTGGAGGATGGGGCAGAAATCAGGGGGGACGGCAATTTGACCGTGAAACAGGGCATCGTGGGTTCGAAGACCAAAGTGGTGGTTAAAGGTGGCGTAACGGCCAAGTTTATCCAGGATGCTTCGATTCAAGCCGGCGGCGACGTGGTGGCTGAAAGCTATATCCGCACGGCAACGATTCAAACAAAGACCAACGTGACCGTGGAAGGTGGGGGGGCGACTGGGGGGATTTTTGGAGGCAAAACGTGGGCATTAAAATCGGTTGCGGCCAAGAATCTGGGATCGGAGCGCAGCACCACGACGACTCTGTTCCTGGGGGTGGTGCCTGAAATTTTCGAGGCCTACGCAGAACTAACAAAACAGGCGGATAAGGCCAACGATTCCCGAGAAGCCCTCCTGAAAGTCGTGGGCGTAACGGAGTTGAAGGCTGAGGAGATCCAGAAGGCCATGCTCAGAAATCCCGACCAAAAGAACGAGATTCTGAGGTATGTCAGCAAGGCCAATGAATATGCAAAGAAGCAGATGACTGCCCTTGAGGGGCTAAAGATGATGCGTGTAGATCTGAAAAATAGTGCTCTCGATGCTCACCTTGACGTGACCGGCACGTGTCACGCCCGGGTAAAAATCCGAATTGGGAATTTGGAAAAGGTTCTGGAGAAAGACGTGAAGGCTGTCAGGTTTCATTTGGGCAAAAAGAAAGAGGAAAAGGGAGTTGTGTGCACGAATTTGTCGGAGGTCGGCAAGGAGGAATAAGTCAGACGCAGCATGGAAAGGATGGTATCAGTCCTGAAGCAATTACACTTTGAACAATGAACCCCCGCAGGACATTGCGCCTGCGGGGGATTTCTATGAAATGAATCATTCTTCATTATACTCAACCAGGCTAGGGTTCACCACCCTTGATTTCCGCTGAAAAAGTTCTATCTTGATGGCCATATTCCGTCACTGGTAATATCGATTTTATCCGGAGGTGTGCCATGAACGCATACGAACCGATGGACTTGACCGATCTTTGTAACGCAGGAATGGAATTGCTGGGAGGGAACAGGCGTGCGCCGGTGGGGGAACAGTCGTTTCACGGGTTGCCCTTTCAGATTGGCGATGCGGAGGGGAGTGGGGATCGCTGCTTTATCGGTTTTGAAGAGGGGGCTCAGGCGTTAAAGATTCCAATTGGGAAGACGGCCCGCAATGTGATTGTCGTGCACCGACTGTTGTCGTCGGAGATTATGGACAACGGTCCGCTTGCAAATCACGTGGCTGACTACGTGTTTCACCTCGAGGGGGGCGACGCAGTGACGGCAAATATTCGGGAGCGGTTTGAGATTGCCACGGTGCCCAATGCAGGTGGGGCGCCGTTTCTTTCATTTCAGGATCAGAAGGATTCACTGCAACCCCGATTTGAAGGCCCCTGGGGAAGTGCCGGTCGCAGGCAGATGGAAGCAAACCGAGGCACGGCCCGGGGGTATGTGTTGTGGGTCTGGCAGAATCCACAGCCCGACGTTGCAATCGAAGCGCTGGAGGTTGTTCCCAAGGGACCGCCGTTTCTGATCGGGGGGATTACCTTAGGACATGCGGACGAATATCCGATTTCGCGGGAGGCGTTGAAAGAGATGATTATTACGCTGCCCAGAGAGGTGGATGCGGAGAAGCCGTTTGATATCGAAGTGGAAGTGGACCGGGGAATTGCGACCTATACGTATGCGTTGCCAGAACAATCGGGAGAGGCATTTCTGGAGGACAGTACGAAGGGGTGGGGGGAACCTCAGAACGAGAAGAGCCGTTCGGCCTATGTGGAAGTGGCGGCGGTGCCTTCGGCGACGGTGACGGTGAAGCAAGAGAAGGAAGTGTTGGGCGAGGTGAACTGGGGCGAACTTCAGGAAAAGGGGGAAGTGGAAGTTTCGGAGCGGCTAAGAGTGTCGGTTGTAAGTGGGGGGCGCAATTGGGTACACACGAAGGTCGTGGACGATGAGACCGGGAAACCAGTGCCCTGCCGGGTCCATTTCCGTTCGCCCCAGGGCATTCCATACGCGCCCCACGGCCACCACGCCCACGTAAATTCGAATATGGGCACCTGGCATATGGATGTAGGAGGCGACGTTCGGTTGGGTCAGATTACCTATGCCTATATTGATGGTGCGTGTCAGGGGTGGTTGCCCCAGGGCGAAGTGCTTGTCGATGTGGCACGTGGGTTTGAGTATGATCCGCTGAGGGCCAGGGTGGAGCTCAAGCCCGGGCAGCGGGAGCTGGAACTTCGGCTGAAACGCTGGTGCCATATGAATGAGGACGGGTGGTATAGCGGAGATTCTCACGTGCACTTTCTGTCTGCCTCGGGCAGTCATTGGGAAGCACAGGGTGAGGATCTGAACGTGGTCAATCTGTTGCCGTCCCAGTGGGGGACACTGTTTACAAACCGGGAGGATTTTACGGGGCGAGCCAGCGTGTCGCCCGACGGCAAAAGCATTGTGTATGTGGGTTCAGAAAACCGGCAACACATGCTGGGGCACTTGATTTTGATGGGATTGAAAGAAGATGTGATGCCCTGGTGTTCGGACGGTCCAGGAGAGGCCGAACTGGGTGGGACGCTGGAGGTGACGATGTCGGACTGGGCAGATCGGTGCCACGCCCAGGGCGGCACGGTGGTGATTCCACACCTTCCAAATCCAAACGGTGAGCCCGCAACCTTGATTGCGACCGGCAGAGCAGATGCGGTGGAGATGCTGCGACACGGGATGTACAACCACAACGAGTACTACCGCTATCTGAATTGTGGATACAAACTGCCGCTGGTGGGCGGAACGGACAAGATGAGTAACGATGTGCCGGTTGGGATTTACCGGACGTATGTGCGGATTCCCGACGGTGAGGAATTTACGTACGAGAATTGGTGCAAGCATATGACGGCAGGAAGGACGTTCCACAGCGGCGGACCGATGCTGCGGTTTAGCGTGGACGGTCACGAGATTGGCGATACGGTGAACCTGCCGGGCAATGGGGGAACCGTGGAGGTGACGGCTGAGGCAGAGTCGGTGTTGCCCATTCATTCGCTGGAGATTGTACAAGAGGGGCGGGTGGTGGCATCGACCGAAGACACCCATGGCACGCGGCGTCTGGCCTTGAATGCAAAGGTTGAGGTTTCGGGGCATTCCTGGCTGGCTGCACGGTGCGGAGGACCGGGCTATGCAACCTCAGTCCCGCACCTGGATGGGTGGGGCCGAGGGGTGATGGCACATACCTCGCCTGTTTACATTGCCTGCGGAGGTGAGTGGTGGATGTTTGACCAGGATACGGCGCAATATATGCTGACACTAGTAGACGGGTGTATTGAATATATCCATCATACGAGCCGCCAGCATACGCAGGCAGAGACCGTACATCATCACGGAGAGGAAGACCATACTGCCTATTTGGAGAGGCCGTTTATGGAGGCGCGAGAAGCAATTCACAGGCGGATGCATCAGCTGGGAATTGCGCACTGAGAACACCGTTTTCAGGGATATTCTGAGAGAACGACAGCACTCTCTCCTGGATGTAATGACGCGCCTGGAAAACGAAACTCAGGTCGTAAGCGGATAACACAAGCAGGCAAATTTTCCCCCAATAGGTGCAGAAAATTCCGAACGGGAATCCATCTTTTATGGATGGATTCCCGTACTTTTATTTGTTTTTGTTGAAGTTATGATAGAATCCCGGAGGGTGGCACAGGTTTCGCTCACAGAGTGGATGACGGTTTAACCCTGTTTTAAAAAGGACCCTCTCCATGCCAGTGACACAGAGCACGACGATTGCTCGTTCGTCGTCGGGATATGCCCCGCACCGAGCAGGCATCTTCGACGCCTTGGATGTGAGCGCGACAGGACTTGCCTCTCAGCGCCGAAAATTAAACGCAATTGCCAGCAATATTGCCAATGTGGATACGACACGGACGGCAGAGGGCGGGCCGTATAAGCGGAAGCGTATGGTGATGATCGAGTCGCCCCGGATCATGAGATTCCGAAATATCCTGGCAGGGGAACGGAACCGGCTTTCCGGCACCCATGCTCGGCATTTGCCGGGAGGGGCGGATCCCACTGCGGTTGAACTTCTGGGATCGGGCGTTGAAACCATTATCATTCGGGAAGAACCGGTCGAACCCCGTCTGGTTTATGATCCGGCCCATCCGGACGCCCGAGAAGATGGATATGTGGTTTTTCCGGATATCAATGTGGTGACTGAAATGGTCGATATGATCGTTGCCTCACGAGCCTATGAGGCCAATGTAACTGCAATGAATGCAACCAAAGATATGATTATGAGAGCTTTAGATATCTAACCTCTAACCTCCCCCACGAACCTGACCTCTATCGGGATTTGATCTCCCCCTGAAAGAATCCCGATCCCACCGCAAAACGGCTCCTGGAATCCTTCCTCCCGGGGGCCGTTCGCACGTTCAGTGGAAAAGGCCGCGAACGTCTTTCAGTTCGTGGCCTTTTTGCTGTGTTGCAGTCTATAGGAAGCGCCTTACTTGGCCTGAATATATCCTTCCTGCTTCAAGAGTTCGGCCATCAGAACACCACCGCCTGCCGCTCCACGGACCGTGTTGTGGCTGAGGGCAATGAATTTGTAGTCGAAGACATTGTCTTCTCTCAGACGGCCAAGGGTGATGCCCATCCCATTTTCCGCATCCCGGTCCAGGCGGGTCTGTGGGCGGTCTTCTTCTTCAAAGTAGGTTATAAATTGGTTTGGAGAAGAGGGGAGGTTTGCGGCTCTCCTGTCGACTTCAAAATGGTGCCAGCATTCCAGGATCTCATCCACAGTCGGTTTGGTTTCAAAGGAAACGGAGGTGGCGGCCAGATGGCCGTCGGTTACGGGAACCCGAATGCACTGAGCAGAGATCACGGGGCTTTTGAGGGGGACAATTTCCCCTTTCTGGATATCGCCCCAGATCTTGAGAGGTTCCATCTCGCTCTTTTCTTCCTCACCGCCTATAAACGGGATCACATTGTCTTCCATTTCCGGCCAACTGGCAAAGGTTTTTCCCGCGCCCGAGATGGCCTGATAGGTGCAGACAGAGGCCCGGATGGGCACAAAATCTTGAAGGGCGTGAAAGGCAGGTACATAAGGCTGGATGGAGCAGTTTGGTTTGACAGCGATGAAGCCAGACTGCGTACCCAGGCGCTTCCGTTGGGCGGGGATTATATGGATATGATCGGGATTGATTTCGGGCAACAACATCGGCACGTCGGGCGTCCAGCGGTGGGCGGAGTTGTTGGAGATGACCGGGGTTTCGTGTTTGGCGTAGGCCTCTTCCAGGTCTCGAATGTCCTCTTTTTTCATGTCGAGGGCGCAGCAGACAAGGTCTACTTCGGCACAGATGGATTCTATCTCGTTGACGTTTTTGACAACCAGATCTCCGGTGTGACCGGGGATCTCTACTCTGGTTTGGGTCCATCGGCCTTCCACGGCTTCTCGGTAGGTTTTGCCCGCTGACCGGGGACTTGCCGCAACGGAGGTTACTTGAAACCAGGGGTGGTCGGCCAGAAGGGTGACAAAGCGTTGGCCCACCATTCCGGTGGCACCGAGGACGCCGACATTCAGCTTGGACATCTGAGTTTCCTTTCTGCGGATCTGCTTCTCATTTCGCCCCAAAAACAAAAACAGTCGGTTTACCATCAGGGAGAGGGCAGCCGACTGCGCATACAAAGGGGGCATGGTCCACAAGAGAGCGCTCCACGGAATGTCCCGTGACAGTCCAGCAGATATTATCTACTGGCCCAGCCCAAATTTCCACAGCGGAAGGAAATTTGAACTTCGGCATCCTTTCCCTTTCGGCCCGCGATTCAGACCCGCTTGCTTTCGAGGCTTACTTATGAAAGGATGCGCCTCTTCCCTTGACGCGAAAAAGATCCCATTTTCGGTTCTCTTTGTCAAGGAGAAATGTAGGGGGTTGGCAGATCAGGCGGCCGAAATCCCCTTGTCCGTATCCGACACAGAAAGCGCAAGGTATCCGTCGCCTTGCCTTGCCTTCACGGTCACACGTCCCGATTCGGTGAACTGAATAGCGTTAGCCTCAATCGGAAATTCAAACAGGCGATGGATGGACACGGGCCGGATGAGTTGCTGTAGCTTGACTTTCTTAATGACGACCATATATTTAATTATTCTAATCAGGCCACCAAAAAAACAGGAGCAGTTCATGGATCTAAGTGATGAAACCAGAGAATTGTTTCCTCACAGCTCGACCTTTTGGGTGGGCGTTCAATCACTGTCTGCCTTCCAGAAGCAATTCGGCAACAGAGCGAATCGGCCTGGCAGGTTATCCGATGAATAAGGACCCACACCGTCCCATCAGGATCGCCTGGATATTGCTGATCGGGGCAGGCGTGGCCGTTTATGCCAACAGCCTGTCGGGGCCTTTTATTTTTGATGACAAACAGGCAATTGTCCAGAACTCCGCTCTCAGACACTTGTGGCCTCCTCGATGGCTGACACAGGCCTGGACGCCACAACAGAGCATACACGCACGGGTCGTCACCAGTTTTTCACTCGCTGTAAATTATGCCCTCGGGGGTACAGATGTACGGGGCTACCATATATTAAATATTGCCATACACATTCTCTGTGCCCTGGTTTTATTCGGTGTTGTTCGGCGCACTCTTCAGAGCAAACACCTGGTTCAACCCTACGGCCGGTCTTCAACCGGCCTGGCCCTGGTCATTGCGGTGATCTGGCTTGTGCACCCCCTGCAGACCGAGTGCGTCAATTATATCCTCCAGCGCAGCGAATCTATTATGGGTTTGTTCTATTTGACCGCCCTGTATTGTGCCATCCAAGCGTTTCAGAAAAATCAGGTTCGTTTTTGGGCAATTGCCTCCGTGGTATGCTGTGCTCTGGGCATGGCCAGCAAGGAAGTCATGGTCTCAGCCCCTGTCATAATTCTGCTCTATGACCGGGTGTTCTACGGCGACACGCTCCGGCAGATTTTCCGTCGGCGATGGCGTTTATACGCCGGTCTGGCGCTCACCTGGTTTATCCTCGCGGCATTGCTGTGGAACCGACCGCACCAGAATACCATAGGCTTTTCTTCAAATATCGGTCCCTGGGATTATGCCAAAAATCAATGCCTGATGGTTGTGACCTACCTGCGACTATCGATATGGCCTCACCCGTTGATCCTCGACTACGGATTTCCCATTCCCGATCTCTCTGTAACCGAAGTGGCTCCGTATGCAGCATTGCTCCTTGTGCTCATCTCACTAACCATCATCGCCCTGAGACATAACCCCCGGCTGGGTTTTTTAGGCGTCTGGGTTTTTTTTATCCTGGTGCCAACCTCAAGTTTTGTGCCCATCCTGACCGAGGTTGGCACAGAACGACGGATGTACCTGCCTCTGGTTGCCCCGGTTGTATTCCTTACCATCCTGGGCTTTGAAATATTGCAGCGCTTGGGGTCAAAAACAAACTTCGGGGTGCCACTACCAAAGCATAGAGCCCGGATTGCAGGGCTCTTTATACTAGGCATTGTAATAGTGTTAGGATGTGTAACCGTTCGCCGCAATCAGGACTACAGTACCAAATTCTCCATCTGGCAAACTGTTCTGGACAGCAGACCGCAAAGCCCTCGTGCCTTGAATAATCTAGGCTTTGTTCTATTTGACGAATCCCGATTTGAAGGTGCAATTCCTTATTTTCAGAAAGCCTTGAAACTCAAACCCAATTTTGTGACGGCATATTATAACCTTGCCCGCGCCCTGACAGAGGCCGGACGGCCGGATGAAGCCCTTCCACACTATGAAACAGCATTCCGGCTGGATTCGGACGCGTCCCACGTTCAGCAATCGATGATCACAATGCTCAATGACCTCGGCAGGGCATTTCTGGTCCAGGATCAGCGCCACAAGGCCATCCTCCATTTTCAGAAAGCTCTGGAACTGCAACCTGATTATATCATCGCACGCAACAATCTAGGCATCGCATTTCTTCGGTCAAAACGTTATCAGGAAGCCATTGATCAATTTCAACAGATCCTAAAATTAAACCCCGAAATTACCGGTGTCTTGAACAACACAACGCGCAACAATCTAGGCGTCGCATTTCTCCAGTCAAAACATTATCAGGAAGCCATTGATCAATTTCAACAGATCCTGAAATTAAACCCCGAAAATACTGGTGCCTTGGACAACCTGGACCTTGCCATTCAATTACAAAAGGAAGGTCAAAACCCTTACAAGCGTTCGATGCGCTGATTTTGGGACCCGCCACACCTGCGGCCAGTCCGGCGGATCTGGCCATTGGACTGGATTGGGGCAAGAATCGATTTGGCCCTATCCTCTCTGTGGCATCCCCGGATGCTTGGTTGCGACTGCTGCGTCGTCCGATGCGTCGGAAGTTATGCGAGATCCTGCTACGGTATCAAGGTCCAAACGTCAGTGCGGCTACTCGCAGTCGGTGCTGAATTGCTCCTGGACCAGATCGGCGCTGCGTCTTGAAGCCTGTATCCATGTCTTTCTGGAATTCTCAAAACATCTCCCCCTGGCCAATCCGCCTGGTGCTCGGCCTCTATGGCCTGCTCATCCTGCTCACCTTCCAAGATTACGGTATCACCAGCGACGAACCCTCCCACGTCCGGTATGGCACCGACATCCTGCTCTGGTATACCAGTTTTTTTCAAGACCGGTCCGTCTTTCAATCCCGAAATACTTGGCTCTACGGCGGATCGTTCGATGCCACAACCGCCCTCCTTGCCCACCTTCTTCCATTCAACCGCTTCGATGCCCAACACCTGTGCACGGCCCTGACCGGACTCCTGGGTGTCATGGCAGCCTATCGTCTGGGCAAACTGTTGGGCAATCAACAGACGGGCATTCTGGCAGCTTTATTTTTGATCCTCACGCCCAGATACTACGGCCATGCCTTCAACAACCCCAAAGACCTGCCCTTTGCTGTTTGCTACCTCTGGACCATTTACTATGCCATCTGCACCCTGAAACAACTGCCCAAACCGCCCCGGACCCTGCTCTGGAAAACGGGCCTTGCTCTGGGCTTGGCCCTCGGAATACGCATCGGCGGTGTGCTTCTCATCTTCTTCTTCGGCCTCTTCGGCCTCTTCTTTCATCTCACATCAAACCCTCGCGAAGCCCTGTTTCGCAATCTGCTCCAATTTTCCAAGCAAATCGGCACCATCCTGCTCGTTGCCTGGCCCACCATGCTCCTGTTCTGGCCCTGGGGCCAGGTCTGGCCCTTGATGGGGGTATGGGAAGCAGTCCTAACGTTCTCGGCATTCCCTGAAAACCACCAGAGCTTTTTTCAGGGTCACTACATCGACAGCAACGAAATCCCGCGCTACTACGCCCCCCTCTGGTTCCTCCTGACCCTCCCCGAATTTCTGCTGACCGGTCTGGCAACAGGCATCTACTGGCTCTGGAACCCATCGCTCTGGGACAAAAATCGCGCACTCGAGACCGGCCTGCTTATCGCCGCTGCCTGTTTTCCCATCGCCTATACCGTCCTCTTCCAAATGCCGCTTTACGATGGCATACGCCACCTCCTATTCGTTATCCCCCCGCTCGCAATCCTGGCCGCTCTGGGCACCGGCCGCCTCCTGGCGCTATCGGGGCACGCCCCTCCAATCCTCGGCCTGATCCTGTCCGGGCTGATATTCTTGACCGCCTACGACATGATTGCGCTTCATCCCAACCAGTATATATACTTCAACCGGGTCTTTGGTGGTGGCGTCCAGAAAGCCTCGGAAACATTCGAAACCGACTATTGGCACAACAGCTACAAACAGGCCCTCACCTGGTTAGACCAGCAACCTCGTCCCCAAAACCAACCGCTACGTCTGGCCAGCAGCTACCCGCCTCTTGCCATTTATATCGAGAATAGCGCCGCCTATACCTATGAAGCGCTTTCCGAAGCCGCCGACATCTACCTGGGAACCACTCGTTTTGACCAACACCGAATTATCCCGGGCGAAGTAGTCCACATTGTCAGCGCCCAGGGAGCAAACCTGCTCTATCTAATCCGCCCGGACAGCACCTTTCAAAACAATCCCTTTTTTTCCGAATCGCCCTACAGACACATCTATATTGGCGATCAAGCAGAAGAAAGTGGCGATACCCAGCACGCCTTGATCGCCTTTCAGAGAGCCATCGAAATCAACCCGAAGGATTACCGCACCCTCAACCATATAGGCGAACTCTACCACAGCCAGCAGCAAGATGCTGAAGCAATCGACTATTTCCGACAATCCATTGCACAAAAGCCAAACTTCCATTGGGCCCATCAGAACCTGGGAGTGGTATTGTATCAAACCCAACACTATCCCGAAGCAATCGACGCGTTTCACAAAGCCCTTGCGTTCAAACCCGATTTTGCGCCTGCCCATTTCAGCCTGGCAAATGCCTTCTATCGCCAAAATAAAAATGAGCAGGCAATCGCAGCCTACCAGAACGCCCTCCGCTTCCGCCCAGGCTATCGCCCCGCGCTTCGGAACCTGGCCCAGGTATATTTCTTTTCCAATCAGGCAGAAGCAGCTCTAAAAATCTACAAAGAGATTATCCACCAGATGCCCGAAGATGTAGAAGCCCACATTGGAAAAGGATACGTCCTCAAAACAATCAACAAACCAGACGAGGCCCTGGCCGCCTTTCGAACGGCCGTGCGATTGGGGCCTGACGAAATCAAAGCCTGGGAGGGGTTGAGCAACCTGTTGGCCGAACAGGGTAAGATCGACGAAGCAATTCAGGCCTACCGTCAAATCCTGATCCTGGAACCGGATCATACGGTGGCCAAAGAGAAACTGAAAACGCTGCGCCTGTCGCAATAACCATCTCCGTCCAGAGGCGAAAATGCACACAGGTGGGCAAGATTTGGACACCGGCACTGGAGGGCAGAATTAGGGGGTTTCATAACCTTTGAAGAATCCCCAGGTTATGATCTATTCTGTTAAAAAGGGGATTTTCTGTCAAAAAAAATTCTGCTTTTGAGAGGCTGGCAGGTAAAACCAGGCGTTGCAATGACCAAATTCTAAGAGTTGACACGTTGCCCGGCGGCATTTACCTTGATTCAGGTTTTCTGTATTCATCCGAGCCAAAGGAGGGAGTATGAATCTGGTTGTGATATGCTGCGATACGTTTCGAGCCGATATTGTTGGGGAAGGGCACGCACTGAGCTATGTGAAAACGCCACATCTGGATGATTTTGCAGCCAATGGGGTGACGTTCAGCCGGGCGTATGCAGAGGGGCTGCCGACCGTTCCATTTCGACGGTGCGTATTTTCAGGTATTCGGTCTTTCCCCTGGCGGTTCGGGACTGAAAATGAAGGCTTAACACCTGCCGGGGCAGGCTGGCATCCGATTCCGCACGAGCAGGATACATTGGCCGAGCGGTTGCACGATGCGGGATATGTGACGGGGCTTGTTGCCGATGTGTATCATCTGTTCAAGCCGACTCAGAATTTTACCCGGGGATTTTTGTCCTGGCGGTTTATCCGGGGGCAAGAAATGGATTGCTATCGTTCCGGGCCGATGTCGCGTATCGATCTGGCATCGCATGTGCCGGATGGGGAAGACGATCCGAGAAAGCATCCCGTGGTGGTTCAGTATTTGTTGAATATGCTGGATCGGCAAGAAGGGGAAGAAAATTATCTGGCCGGGCAGGTTTTTCGAAATGCCGCACAATGGGTGGAGGACAATGCAGAGAACAATCCCTTTTTCTTGTGGGTGGACAGTTTTAGCCCGCACGAACTCTGGGATCCGCCCAAACAGTATGCCGATGCCTATTTTTCCGACCCCTCTGTGAAGGATTATATTCACCCCGGGGTTTTGAGAGGCACATCCCCCACAGAAGCTGAGATTGAGCGCACCAAAGCGCTTTACCTCGGTTATGTGACATTTGTGGATCGGTGGATCGGTCACTTGCTCGAAAGCATTGAAAATCTGGGATTGCTGGACGATACGGTGGTGATGTTTGTGTCGGATCATGGCACTCAACTCTGGGATAAGGGGCGGTTTGGGAAGGGGGGCACGGAACTCTTTCCGTTTAATACCCAGATTAACTGGGTGATCCGCCATCCCGACGGTCCAAGAGGGGAGATTTCAGACGCCTGGGTGCAGAATCACGATTTGACCACAACGGTACTGGATTTATTGGGAGTTGCGCACGAAGAACTGGATGGGGTGGATGCCTGGGCCATTGCAACGGGAAAGGCCGAACCCGCTAGGGATCATATTACCACTGGCTGGGCGGGCAATTTGAATGTGAGAGATGAGAAATACAGCGGCCACCTGTCTGTGCTAGACGCTGACCCCAATCCGGTGATTTATGATCTGAATGCCGATCCGAATGAGGAAAATGCGCTTTCCGATCCACCCGAAGCGGTTGTGAAACAGGTTCTGGATCGAGCAAAAGGCGTTGTGGGCGACTTTCCGGTTCAGTTTACAGAGTATAAACAGCGCCATCCGGCCAGGGCGATGCGGACCTTTATGACAAACTATAACCTGGGAGAATAGGACCGATTTATTGTCTTTCCTTTTCTTTGTTTCAGGCACTTGCTTGAGCCGATGGCCAAAACGAAGATCCCCCGACGGATTTAATTGAAAAAATTAGATAAAAATTGACTAAAATGGGTTATCGGTGTTCCAATATACCGATAACCTATTATTTTTGTTGTAAATAAATCATTGGTTATTTGTCTGTTCATTTTTATATAATTTAGTTGACTTTAGTATATTTTTGTTCTATTATTGTATCTGTGACAGCGATAGTAAACAAAACAAGACGATGATGATGTGAGGAATGTTCACTACAGATTCTTGACTTTCCCCCGAAGTTGATGGATCGCAGTGACGAAAGAGGGGTTGGAGGGCGGTTTCTCCCTGCTGTTTCTCCCCCAATGGCAAGGATGGTTTCTCCCACCGGTCTCTTGACCCCTCAATCTCCCTTGAAAAGCCCCGTGCCGATAAGGTGCGGGGCTTTTTTTTTGTACACTTTTTTACAAATAGTTGGGACATTATCTATAGAAGGCCTTCAAGACAAAGAGATTGTATGGAACCCCTGACAACCCTTGTGAACCGTGCCCAGGCCGGTGATCTGGACGCCTACGGCGCGATCGTACACCGATTTCAGGACATGGCTGTAGGCTATGCCTATTCGGTGCTGGGCGATTTTCACCTGGCCGAAGATGCTTCCCAGGAAGCTTTTCTCAGTGCTTACCTGGACTTGCCCAAACTCCGCAAGCCCGAGGTATTTCCAGGCTGGTTTCGGAGGACGGTTTTCAAATATTGCGACCGGCTAACGCGGGGCAAGCCCGGCGCGTAGGCATTCTGGTGGCTTTCAATACGAATAGGTATTCTAATATTGCCAGTTAGCCGCCAACGCTAAAATCCCTTTTGCGCATAGGTGGCCATCGTGGTCCAGATGCCGTGCGCTGGTCATACATTCCCTTCATTTGAGATGCCCCGGAGCGAGATTCTCAATGGGGCGCTATGAAGGTATTTGAAAGGAGTCGATTTGACTCCTTTTTTATTGGGGTTTTGGGTGTATGAACTGAATCGGGTTGAGTATATTTAAATCGGACATCTTAGACGATTCTTAGATGATTCATAGACGAAAGACGAAAGATGATAAGGCCGTAGCTGGCCGATCACCAGCGCACTGGTGCCGCAATCACCGGACGGCCTATCATCAACCCTATGCGGAGGGCGCGAAGATGGAAATTGATGTATCCCAATATCTCGAAGAGTTGGGCGTTGATGAAGATGAACTGA
>JAPUJS010000492.1 GCA_027296045.1 bacterium
TCCTTTCAGCGCGACCTTCAGGCCCTGGGTCTGGACAAACGGGTTCTGGTCATGACCATTTCGGAGTTTGGCCGCCGCACCAAAGAAAACGGCAGCTCGGGCACTGACCACGGCACTTCGGCGCCCCTCTTTCTGTTTGGCCCGCAAGTCCAGAGCGGCGTCCACGGCAATATGCCCAACTTTGAAGAGGTGGACCGTCGCGGTGACTTCTTCTACGAATACCACTTCCGTCAGGTCTACGCATCCATCCTGAACGAGTGGTTCGGCGTCTCTCAAGAAACGCTCAACCTTGTCTTTCCAACCCAACCCCGGCTCATGTCGCTGCTGAACGTCAAAAACCAGCTCAGTGCCGCCGAACTGGCCGAGGTCGATTTTACCGGCGACGGGCAACTCGACTTTAACGATTTTTTGCAGTTTGCCCAGGCCTTTGGCTCCGAAGAACCGCAGTTTGACCTGGACAAAGACGGCAGAGTGGGCTTCGGAGACTTTCTAAAATTTGCTTCGGCCTTCGGCCGCAGATAACACATTGGCCACAAATACAAGCGCTCCTGTCGATTGTAATCGACAGGGCGCTTTTTTATTTTCCCTTCCCTATCCTGCCCGCTAAAACCTCTGCTTCGTATACCCAACCGCACAGCCAGCCTTCCCTCCTATCTCCTGTCTCCTGCTTTTATACCCACTTCAGATCAAAGTGTCGTGTAGACCAATTTTTCCTGCGCAGGGAAAATAGATCTACTTCAATAAAAATTTGATAAATATAGATTTATATAAAAATTAATGCGAATATTTTTCATTACCCTGTGCGTGTATGACACCATTTTGTGTTTTAATTGGTATTACTTGATCAGCCTGCAATCGATTTCCTCGCTTGAATGTGATCTGGACGGATGTCATCACATTTGCAAATGTCCTTCCCAGGGTGGGAACAACGCGTGCTCAATCCCCAACAAGCTCAAAATCCGTCCCGCAATAAAATCTGCCAGATCCTCAAACGTCTCCGGTCTCTGGTAAAACGCGGGCATCGCCGGCACCATCACCGCCCCGGCTTCGGTTGCAGACACCATATTCTTCAAATGGATCAAATTCATCGGCGTCTCCCGGGGCACCAAAATCAGCGGTCGGCGTTCCTTCAACATCACATCTGCCGCCCGTTCGATTAAATTGCTGGATGCCCCGCGTGCAATTCCGGAAAGCGTCTTCATCGAGCAGGGCACCACCACCATCCCGTGGGAAGCCGCCGACCCGCTGGACACGGTGGCGGCGAGGTCCCCGAACGCATGCAAACAGCAGGTTCCGTTTTTCACAGCTTCGCCGTATCGGTCCGCCAGAAAGTCTGGAAATACTTCCTGCTTCCCGTCAAACCCACCTTCCTCCCGCAGTAGCATCCAGCCGAACTTGGACACAATCAGGTCCACCTGAACGGCCTGCATCAGCAAAGCGCGAAGTGTCCGAAGCGCATAAATTGCGCCACTGGCCCCTGTAATCGCAAACGTCACTCGCTTCATAGGAGCATATCACCCAATGTGAATACCAGATACACCAAACTCACCAGACCGTTCATCGTCATAAACGCCACATTCACCCGCGACAGATCGTTCGCCTTCACGATCAGATGTTCATACACCAGAAACCCACCGATCACAAACACCCCCGCAAAATAGATCGCTCCCATTCCAAACGCCGTTCCCGCCCACGAAAAGAGTCCGAAGGAAACCACATAAAGCCCCCGTGAAATCCACAACGCCCCTCGGACCCCAAACCGCTGCGGCAGAGAATACAGACCAGATTCCTGATCAAAGCCTACATCCTGGCATGAATAAATAATGTCAAACCCCGCCACCCAGGTCAACACCGCCCCACCTAAAATCAAAATTTCAGGATTCAACTCGCCCGTAATCGCAATCCACGCCCCAATCGGCGCAACCCCCAGTGCCAACCCCAAAAATGCCTGTGTTGCCCAGGTGAACCGCTTGGTATAAGAATAGAAAAACACAATCCCCAGCGCTACGGGAGAAAGCATAAAACACAGCGGATTCAATTTGTAAGCTGCAAAAATAAGGGCCAGAGAAGACACACCAATAAGCCATGCTGTTGCAGCCGGAGAAATCACCCCCCGGGGCAACTCCCGATTTGCCGTCCGAGGATTGGTCGCGTCAATCTCCCGGTCCACCAGCCGGTTAAACCCCATCGCCGCACTCCTCGCCCCCACCATGGCCACCACAATCCACACCACCTGTTCGGGTAAAATCGGATGTGCCACAGCCGCAAGCGCCGCCCCGGAAAGTGCGAAGGGCAGCGCAAACACACTGTGTGAAAACTTGATCATTCGGCCATAGGTTAAAATACGGTCCACAAAAACCATCGCATCAACTCTCCTCAAGCATTCAATTGGGTCCATCAATATAATAAAAAAAAGCACAGCGACCGCCCAAAAACCGGAGATCGCTGCACAGGAATAAGATTCGCCGCCGGGAGACGGCTCTTACCTTCAATTTTTTCGCCAAATAAGGGTTAAAAAGAGGGGTAGGAGCCAGCTCCTTCTGGCGAAGGAACTCTTATGGAGAATCAGTAAATCGATGGCCCTGTTTGTTCATCCGTACCTGAAATACCGAAGTACGAGCCGTAATAAAGAGCGTCTTCATATCCGCCCCGCCAAACGTACAATTCGTCGGCCGTGCAGGCACAGGAATCCGCCTCAATTGCTGCCCCTCCGGCGAATAAATATCGATCGCACTCAAGTTGGGCTGCGTAACATACAAATTGCCTTCCGTATCGATGGACATCCCATCCCCGCCGGTTTCCAGCGTGATCTCTCGACCAGAACCAATCATCCCCGGAGTTTCAATCGGATATGCCATCAGTGCTGGACGTCCGGTTAACAGCACATAAAGTGTGGACTCATCGGGAGAAAGAATCACACCATTGGACTGGGGAACATTGTCGGCTATGTCGGCAAGAATCTGAGTGACCCTGCCGTTTGTAGAAAGATAGAACACACCGAAGCGTTCCCCAACAGCCTGTTTCCCGGCTCCGCCACGACCACCGCCACCTCCGCCAGGACCACCTCTGCCACCACCTCTGCCACCACCTCTGCCACCTCCGCCACCAAACAAGGGCGCAGTAAAATAGACGCCACCCTGACGGTCAACTACAAGGTCGTTGGCACTGTTAAACGGAGCGCCACTTGTGCTGTCTGCCAAAACCTCAATCTCACCTGTTGAAATCGAAACCCCGATGATTTGCCGGGCGCCGTTCTGGGCGCCGATCAATCTGTCGTTTTGCACATCATACATCAGACCGTTCGTACCCTGGGTATTTTCCAGGAAAACCGAGACATTTCCCTCAAGATCCCACTTATAAATCAGACTTGCCCGAACATCTGAAAAATAGACATTGCCCGCCAGATCCGCCGCCGGTCCTTCTGTGAACACAAATTCTCCGGGCACCTGCACCACTTCACCCGCTTTGGGCCGCCTCACGGTATTTGCTTGGGCGCGTTCTCCAACGGAAAGCGACAGAATCACTTTCCCGGCATTGATTGGCACACTTCCCCATTGCCCCACAAGTGCTCCGGAAGCATCGGTAGCTCTAACAGTATACATTCCCGACACCGCTTGTTGCTCTGCCGAAATTTCAACCTTCACACGACCGTCTTCATCGGTCGTTCCTGCCCACAGATAATCTGCCTTCTGGCCCGAAATCGACCGCGCAAATTCCACCTCAACCTCCCCAACTGGAACGCCATCTTGCGTGAGCGTTACATCCACGTCTACAAGATATTTCTGCGGATCTCCCACGGCAAGTTTGGACAATCTGGGAGCCATCCCCGACCCCCCTTCCTCGGGCCCAACAGCGGTATACTCTGCGTCCCGTTGACTGCAACCGGCCAGCACAATCCCAAACATTGAAATCAACGCCCACCTGGTAAAACACCTTCCCATTTTTTTCATCTCCCTTCCTTACAGAAAAACCCCCGTCAACGATAGATAGGGCAGGCACGACAGATGCACAGCAACGGCCTGGAAACAACTGCTCCAACAATGCGATTGAATCGCCGCCCAGAACCCCGGCTGTGGATAATGTATGGTTTAGACGAAGGGAAAATCTAGAAAGTTCCTCAAAACAAACCATCAGACCAGAACCTCTCGGCCTGAGTTATTTCTGATATCATCAAAAATACGCGATCCGATTTATCCTGTCTCCGGCATAAAGGTCGGCATCACAACCCCGTCAAACCCGCTGGTCCGGGTGCTGTTTTCAAGTCCCGGGATATGTGAGATCAGGGCGATTCTGGGTCCAGCACTTGCAGATAACGCCCTGCTGTCCTGCTATCTGGATTAAGCACCAGCGCCTGCTGAAAAGCCTGTAGAGCCTCCCTCGTCCGGCCGGTCTGCGCCAACGATACACCGAGGTTTTCATAGGCCTCTGCATAACCCGGACGAATCCGGATCGCCTCTCGATATGCCGGAATCGCCCCTTCAATTTTTCCCTGTGTATAAAGCGCATTTCCCAGGTCAAAATGTAAATCCGCATCTTCCGATTGAAGTGTGATGGCCTTTCGATAAACCCCGATGAGTTCATCCATGCGGCCCTGCTGCTTGAGCGCAAGGCCCAAATTCTTGTACGTCTGGATATTGGAACCATCAATGGCAATCACTCTCTCATAAAGGCCAATAGCCCCATCCACCTGCCCTTGAAGCAACCAAATATTGCCGAGGTTCTCCAGGGCCTGCACGTGATCGGGCCGATGTTCCAAAAGCTTCTGATAGATTTCAATTGCGCGTCCAACTGCACCCAGGTAATAATACGCATATCCCAGATATGCAAGTATGGAATCATTCTCAGGAACGTAATAGCGTGATTTCTCAAAGAGTTCAACGGCCTTCTGATATTGTTTCTGTCTGAGATAGAACTTCGCCACATTGGAAAAGGCGGTCGCTGCCTTGTTTCGTAGTTCTTGCTTATCTTCCGACTGTTCAAAGGCCTTTCGAATCTGCCAATCGCCCTCCCGTTGGCTGGATACATCCGCTTTGAGAAACGCTGAAACCCCTAACAACATCCGGAGTTCAGCAGATTCCAGATCATACGACGGGGCACCTTCGAGCAGGTCATCAAGCGGTTTTCCCAGATAGAAAGCGACCATCGCAAGCCGGGAATAGACGTCAAAAGGAACCATGGCAACATCGTGCTCAATTGCCTTGACGAATTGCGCTAGAGCCGTTGGATAGTCCTCGAGTACATTATAGGCCTTTCCCGAATCGTAATATACAAACGCCTCACTCCGTTTCAATGAGATAGAACCGAGCGCGATCAGCCCTGTGACCATGCAAGAAAAAACAACCCGCATCATGCCAACTTCCAGAAAGGTTGCCGCACGCTGCATAAGCGAACGGACCAGCCAGGCCAGCACCAGCGAAG
The DNA here is from genome assembly GCA_027296045.1 of bacterium. Lineage (GTDB taxonomy): Bacteria > Latescibacterota > UBA2968 > UBA2968 > UBA2968 > JAPUJS01. The sequence goes on from JAPUJS010000492.1 coordinate 5,419, forward strand.
ATCCTGCACTCGACAAATAAAGGTATCGCGATCCAAAACCCTGGGGCTTATAAAGAAAAGGTAGCACGGTCAAAACCGTCCAGACCGCCCAATCTGCAACGGCGTCGTTCTGCCTGACAACCAGCGAGATGATGCCCACACAGGCACCAAGCCCCAGGATGATTTCCACGTTACTTAAATCCACCGCATATTCAGGCAGCCAAAACGCACAGACGATCAGACGCCCCAGATAGCCCAAAAATTGGGTTAGAATGGGGGCAGGACTCTGGGCAGCGGACACCTCGGCAACCTGTGGTACGCGGGGATACATCACATATAATAGCCATACTCCCAACAGGGAAACAGTCAAGAGTGGCCACACAGCCTGGATTGCGCGCCTTGCGGACTTTAGCTGGCGCCAGCTCAAATAACCACAAAAAAGGGCCACAGAGATGGCCGAAGCGTGGGCAAATGTTGCCAAAAGCATCAGGCCGCTGGAGAAAACGATCCAGCGCAGTCGATGGGATTGCAGGAAGCGAACGAAACAGATAAGGGCCAACAGGCTCAAAATGAGGGTCAGGGGATAGGCAAGACAGGAGATCCATTGTACGGCACGGTAATGGGCGGCATTGACCAGGAAAAACAGGGAGGCTAGAAGGCTCAGTTCCAGATCGATGCCTAAAAAATAGAATGTGTATGCAAGCAGAAGGCAGCCCAGCAGGTGAAGTCCGATCAGCAACCCGTAGTAGGCCGCCGGATGGTTGCCCCACACAGATTGGGTCACCAGGAAAACGACCTCTACCACCGGCCGGCCGGGTAACGATCTATTGGGTGAAAAGATCTGAGAGAAATCTTGCAGAACGACGTCTGCATCGTTCAGATGTTCAAAATCGTCCGGCGAAAACAGATGTTCGGACAGGCTGCCGAAAGTGACCAGAGTCAGAACAAGCGCGACCCCTGCAAATAGGCTGTAGGTGCGGTAGTTATCCGGGATTTGAAATACAGGGGTCATAAAATCTTGCGTCGCATGAAAAACCACCCTGGCATCGGCCAAACTCCACCGTCCGACCTAGCACAATGGGGCATTCTAAACGGCAACATGCGTTCCTGCCCTGCACCGATTGTACCCGGTGCAGGGCGTATCGTCCGACCGGAGGGCCGAATTCGATTTTTTTAAAAATCCTATGTCTGCCGAATAAACTTCTGCAACTGCCCGTCCGTCTGGACCTGCCCCACATACAAATCGTTGTGCGAATCGATCCAAATCCCGTGTGGACAGGCCTTAAACTCACCCGGTACATCGCTCTTCTCGCCCCGCCCCCACTCCGAAAGCTTTTCCCCATCCGTCGTCCAGATACTCACCCGTTGATCCAGTTCGGCAACATAGACCACACCTGCTTCATCGTCGATATAGATATTGTCGGGATGGTGCAATCCTGTCCACTCGCCCTGAAAATTGCCTTCCGTATCAAAAAACTGGACCCGGTTGTTGCTCCGATCGCACACCCACAGCCGGTCGTCCTTGTCTACCCGCACGCTGTGTACCAGATCAAATTCCCCCGGTCCTGTCCCCGGCTGTCCCCACGACTTGATCCACTCACCATCGGGCGCATACTTATGCATCCGCGCATTTCCATAGCCGTCGGAAATATACATAAACCCCTGTGAGTCAAAAGCCACATCGGTGGGCAGCCGAAACGGTTCGCCCTCAGCGCCTTCCTGGTTGGGCGTGCCAACCGTCATCAACAATTCGCCCTCTGTACTAAACTTCTTCAAACAATGGGTATTTCGTTCCACACAATAAATCATATCCTCCTGGTCGATATAAAGCCCGTGTGCATCGTCCAGCACATCTTCTCCCCAGGAGGTCAAAAAATGGCCCTCCCGGTCGAACACCACCATCGGGTGTTCGCTCCGGCTATACACATAGACCCGATCCTGTGAGTCTACCGCTACCGCCGGAATCCATCCAAACGACCACCCTTCCGGCAGCTTGTACCAGCCTTCTTCAACTTCATAGGTATACGCCCCAGAACCAAATGCCATTGTAGCCTCCTGTGGGTTAACAACGCTTCTTCAAAATAATACCTGCCCGGATCTCGTCAATATACACTTCCCCGTTCCCAAATAAAACACAATTTCATACACAAAAAAAAGCCCCGGAAATCAACTTCCGAAGCCTGGAGGATCCAAACAAAACCGATCAAAACCGACCTAAGTTTCCGTTGGCGCTTTCTTTGCCCCCGCACTGTCCACGGCCGCCCGAACACGCGAGGCCCGATTCGAAATCCGGACAGATTGTTCTTCTGGTGTAGGTTGCGCCTTTGTTTCTGCTTCTTCCGGTTGGGGTCGTGCAGGCGCTTCCGATGGTGTATCCAACCCATCCCGTTTGTTCATTTGGGCCAGTTTTGCCTGAACAGCCTGGATAATATCGTCGTTGCTTTCCAGCTTGGCCACATCGATCAACTGGGTAATGATCTTCATCACCCGATGAAA
>JAPUJS010000493.1 GCA_027296045.1 bacterium
AATCATGATGGATGGGTGACACACGGGGCTTTCGATAAAAATTTCCCGGGCGATGGCTTCGGGGGTGGTCAGGCTGTTGAGCCAGGCTTCGTAGATGCGGAAGCCTTTGCCCACATGGGCTTCGGGAAAACAGCGGATGAGGCAACTGACCAGGGCGATGTCGGGATGGGTTTGCAGAAAGCTGTACTGGAGGCCGAAACGGTCGGGATGGGAAAAATCGTCGGCATCCATCCGGGCAATGAGGTCGCTCCGGGCATGATCGATTCCGGTGTTCAGGGCGCCGATTAAACCCTGTCTGCCGGGAGAGAGGGTCTGGATACGGGGATCGCGATTGGCATAGGTATTTAAGATGGCGGGCGTGTCATCGTCCGAGCCGTCGTCGATGGCAATGATTTCAAAGGCCTCAAAGTGCTGTGCAAGCAGGCTGTCGAGGGTTTCGGGCAGGGTTTTTCCGGCATTGTAGACGGGCAGAATTACAGAAACCAACGGATCACCCATGGGGCGGATTCCTTTCCGGATTTGTGTTGGCGTTTTATTGCATAATAATCCCAATGCGGGTTTCAAGTCAAGGCCTTATCCGAGTTTGGGTGAAAGCACGAATCGGGATCGCGATTTCACGGTTGTGAAAAGCAATTGGGGAGGCAAAGGACCCTGTTTGGCAGGATTTTTTCTGGCATACAAATTGCATCTTTTCAGAGCAAAATCGGTGCGCTTGGTTTTGCTCAAATTTTCCTACCTTTTTCTTGACTTTTATTATTGCTTATGATATACTCTAAACGCGATTGTGCTTAAAATCCGGTAATTTACAGGGAATAAGGGGAGGCCCGCTCAGCACAATGCTCACATCTTATATTCCGATTGTGATCTTGATTGTAGTCGTGGTTGGGTTTGCGACTGTCAGTTTGTTGGTCACGCACCTGATGGGGCCTCAACGGCCCAATCCGGTCAAGCTGTCACCTTACGAGTCGGGCGTTCCACCCACTGGCGATGCCAGGTTAAGATTTTCCATTAAATTTTACCTGGTCGCGATGTTATTTATTATTTTCGATATCGAAGTCGTTTTCCTTTACCCTTGGGCCGTGGTTTTCAAGACCATGCTGGCTCAGGGGCCTTTTATTTTATACGAGATGTTTGTCTTTCTGGGTATCCTGGTGCTGGGCTTGCTATATGTCTGGCGGAAAGGGGGACTGGAATGGGATTAGAGACCGGTCTTGGCGACAATATATTGACAACCACGCTGGGCAAGATGATCAACTGGGCCAGAAAGTCTTCCCTGTGGCCCATGCCTTTTGGGACGGCTTGCTGTGCTATTGAAATGATGGCCACGCTTTCCGGCCGGTACGATATGGCTCGATTTGGGGCCGAAGCCGTTCGGTTTTCGCCCCGGCAGTCAGATTTGTTGATTGTTTCGGGCCGGATTTCCCTTAAGATGATGCCGGTGTTGAAAAAGATCTACGATCAGATGCCGGATCCGAAGTGGGTGATTTCGATGGGTGCCTGTGCATCCAGCGGGGGCGTGTTCAACACCTATACGCTGGTTCAGGGAGTGGACCAGTTCATTCCGGTAGATATTTATGTGCCGGGGTGTCCGCCCCGCCCGGAAGATCTGATTTATGCGTTGATGAAGGTCCAGGAAAAAATCGATCAGGAACGTCCGACAGTGCCTGACGAGGTCTAAGAGGCAAAGATCAATCGCTATGGCTGAGGAAGAAATAGAACAGGAAGATGCGGTAGAAGAACAGCCGCCTGAACCCACGAACCCCACGGTGGAGAAGTTGAAGGCCCAATTTGGGGACGAGATCGTGGAGGTGAAAACCCATGTAGATCAGTGGGCGGTGGTGGTAAAGCAGGATCGGATTATTGAGATCCTGAATTTTTTGCGGGATGATGCAGACCTGCGGTATGACCGGATAACGGATCTTACGGCGGTCGACTACTCGGAGTATCTGGACAAATCGAATCCGGTGCGGTTTCATGTGGTTTACAATCTGTATTCGCATCCGCACAACCATCGGTTTCGACTGCACGCCCAGGTGGATGAAAAAACCGGTTCGATTCCCACAGCTTGCCCGGTCTGGAAATGCGCTGAGTGGCCCGAACGGGAAGTGTTTGATATGTTTGGGATCCGGTTTGACGGGCATCCCGATTTGCGGCGGATTCTGATGCCGGTAAATTTCAAACATCATCCGCTTCGCAAAGATTACCCCGTTCGCGGGATGGGCGAACGGGATGTGATTGCACCGGAAGATCCGGGATTTGTGGGCAATCCGTTTGGAGACGACGAAGATCTGGAAGCCGACGATCCGCTATCGTCGGAACGTATGGTGTTGAACTTAGGGCCGCAGCATCCTGCCACACACGGGACGTTGCGGCTTTCGTTGTTGCTGGACGGCGAACGGATTTCGAAGTGCATTCCCGATTGCGGATATTTGCATACCGGATTTGAAAAGCTGGGCGAGCACCACACCTACAACCAGTGGGTGACGGTGACGGATCGGATGAATTATCTCTCGCCGCTTTGCAACAATATCGGCTATTCGATGGCGGTCGAAAAATTGATGGGTCTGGAGGTGCCCAAACGAGCGCAGTATATTCGGGTAATTTTGTACGAACTGTCGCGAATTGCAGATCACATGGTCTGGTTGGGCACCCATGCGTTGGACCTCGGAGCTTTTACGGTCTTTCTATATTCTTTTGAACAGCGCGAGCGTTTGTACAATATCTTCGAGGCCGTAACGGGGGCCCGACTGACGACGAGTTACACGCGTATTGGAGGGTTGGGCTGGGAAGTGCCGGAGAATTTCCACGAGCTTGTAATGGATTTCGTCGATCAGTTTCCAGCTGCAATGGATGAGGTGGAGACGCTTCTGACCCGAAATCGGATCTGGATTGACCGAACCAAGGGCATCGCGGTGATTTCGGGAGAAGACGCGGTTGCGTGGAATATGACGGGTCCGATGTTGCGCGGATCGGGCGTGGATTACGATTTGCGAAAAGCGGAGCCCTACCTGGTTTACGAGGATTTTGATTTTGAGATCCCGGTGGGCGAGAATGGCGATATCTACGATCGCTATCTGGTGCGGATGGAAGAGCTGCGGCAAAGTCTGGCGATTATTGATCAGGCGGTGAACAATGTGCCGGAAGGCCCGGTGAAGGTAGACGATGCCAAGATGATTTTGCCCGAGAAGGAATCGGTCGATTTTGGAATGGAATCTCTGATTCACCATTTCAAAGTGATGATGGACGGCCACGGGTTGACACCACCTGCGGGTGAGGTTTACCTGGCTACGGAAGCGCCCAATGGGGAACTGGGATTTTATATTGTGAGCGATGGCAGTGGACATGCCTATCGGATGCGCGTCCGTTCCCCTTCGTTCATGAATTATCAGTCTTTTCCAGAACTTATCAAAGGGCATATGTTGTCCGATGTGGTGGCCCTGCTTGGGAGCATCAATGTGATTGCCGGGGAGTTGGATCGGTGAATTTCCCCACACAGCACAACTCCTAAGGAGACAGGAGCCCACTCGTTTACCCCTCCTGTATTCTGTATTCTGTATTCTGTATTCTGTCTCCTGGAGTGAAGGGAGGAGTGGTTTTGGAATTGTCGGAAGAAGCTCGGAAAGAGTGTGAAAAGATTATCAGCCGTTATCCGGAAGACTGGAAAGAGGCGGCGATTTTGCCTGTGTTGCACCTGGTGCAGCGGGAGTGGGGGTATGTGTCGCTGGAAGGGATTAAGACGGTGGCAGAGATGTTGGGGATGCCGACTGCCCGGGCAGCGGGTGTGATGAGTTTTTATCCGATGTTTTACAAAGCGCCGGTGGGCAAGCACGTGATTCACGTGTGTAGCACACTTTCGTGTGCGTTGGGTGGGGCGGAGGATCTGGTGGATCACCTGAAGCGCAAGTTGAAGATTGAGGTGGGCGAGACGACGGAAGATGGGAATTTTACGCTGTTGAAGGCCGAGTGTATTGCAGCTTGTGAGGCGGCCCCGGCGATTCGGATTGACGATAGGTTGTACCGGTTTATCGGGAAAGAGCAAATCGACGAGTTGTTGGATAGCCTCGATTAAACGAAAGACATTCCTATGGCGGTTGAGGAATATAAAATTATCACCAAGCTGTTTGGAACGGAAAACCTGCAGGATATCGAGGTTTACAAGGCCAATGGTGGGTATCAGGCGCTGGAGAAGGCGCTGAAGATGCCCCAGGATGAGGTGATTCAGCAGGTGCAGGATTCGGGTCTGTCCGGACGGGGCGGCGCCTGGTTCAGCACGGGGATGAAGTGGAGCTTTATGCCCAAAGAACCGGACGGGCCTTCGTATTTGTGTGTGAACGCCGATGAGAGCGAGCCGGGTACGTTTAAGGACCGGCAACTGCTGGAGAACAACCCGCACCAGCTTTTAGAAGGTGTGATTATCGCCTCGTACGCCATCCGGGCCAGCGTGGCCTATATTTATGTGCGGGGGGAGATGTGGGAAGAAATGGTGCAATTGGAGGGATGTATTGAGCAGGCCCGGGAAGCGGGGTATGTGGGAGAGAATATCTTGGGGTCCGGGTTCGGTCTGGAGGTCGTTATGCATCCGGGCGCCGGTGCTTATATCTGTGGGGAAGAGACGGGCTTGATGCAATCGCTGGAAGGGAAACGGGCCGAGCCCCGGGTGAAACCGCCTTTTCCGGCTCAGCGGGGGATTTTTGCGAGGCCAACGACGGTTAACAATGTGCAGACGTTGTGTTATGTGCCGCATATCATCAACCATGAGGCTGACTGGTTTAAGAACATTGGGAACAGCGAGCGGTATCCGGGGAGCTTTATTTTTTGTGTGAGCGGGCATGTGAAGAAGCCGGGATTGTTCGAGCTGGAACTGGGGAAGTGGACGATGCGACAGATTATTGAGGATCTGGCCGGGGGGCTTTACAACGGGCGGGAGCTGAAAGCGGTGATTCCGGGCGGGGCGTCCACGTCTCCGATGACGCCGGATGAGATTGATATTGTGATGGACCCGGCCAATTTTTCCCTTCCGGGTCGGGGCGAGTACCAAGGGATGTTCGGCACGGGCGGGATTATTGTGATGGACGATACCACCTGTATGGTGGACGCCCTGTTGAATCTCTTAAATTTCTTCGAACACGAATCCTGCGGGCAGTGTACACCCTGTCGGGAGGGGTGCCCGTGGACGCGCGATATTGTGTGGCGAATTGAGCACGGACAGGGGCGGCCGGACGATCTGGATACGCTCCTGGAAGTGGCCGACAATGTGGCCGGGTTCTTGAGCCCGAGGTATTCGACGATTTGCCTGTTCGGCCCGGCATTTTCCTATCCGATTCACGGATTTGTGAACACTTTCCGGAGTGAGTTCGAGGCACATATCGAGCAGGGGAAATGCCCGATTCACAAAGACAAATCCATTAAGCTTTCCAGACTTGTGGGGTAAGAAGCGTGGCAACATTTAGCATCGACGACCAAGAGGTGGAGATCGTTTCCGGCAAAAATGTGCTGCAAACGGCGATTGAGAATGATATCCACGTGCCTTACTACTGCTATCATCCGGGGTTGAGCGCCCCGGCCAACTGCCGGATGTGTCTGGTGGAGATTGAAGTGGGCGGGCGCAAGGCGTTGGCACCTTCGTGCACGGCAATGCCGGCCGAAGGGATGGTTGTGGATACGCAATCGGAACTGGTGAAACGCAACCAGAATGCCGTGATGGAGTTTTTGCTGATCAACCACCCTCTCGATTGCCCGGTGTGCGATCAGGCCGGTGAGTGTGAACTTCAGAATTATTCCTATTCTTATGGCTCGGACCGGAGCCGGTTTTACGAAGACAAGTCGGTGCAGCCGAAAAAGGATATTGGCGAGCACGTGATGCTGTATTCGGATCGGTGCATCCGGTGTACGCGGTGTATTCGGTTTTGTGACGAAGTGTCCGGGACGAGCGAACTGGGCTATTTCAACCGGGGTGTGTACAACGAGGTGGACATTTTCCCGGGCGAGCGTTTGGACAACCGGATGTCGGGCAATACCATTGATATCTGTCCGGTTGGTGCTCTTCTGGATAAAGAGTTTATGTTTCGCCAACGGGTCTGGTTCTTGCAGAGCGTAGATACCATTTGTACGGGATGCAGCACGGGGTGCAACATCCGGGTGGATATGAATAAGGACCGAATTTATCGGCTCAGGCCCCGAGAAAACGAGGCGGTTAACGAGTTCTGGATGTGTGACGACGGTCGGTATGGTTGGGACTATGTACACAGCGACGATCGATTGGCTTTCCCGCTGGTGGGCAAAGATGAAGAACAATTGTCGTTGTGGGAAGTGGCCGTAGATCAGGTGAAGATGGGTTTTGAAAGGGTCCTGGAAGCCCATGGCGAGGGCTCGGTTGCAGGTATTGCGTCTGGACACTTGACCCATGAAGAAATCTATATTTTCGGAAAGATTTTCAAAGATCTGTTAAAAGGCAACGTCGGGATTCGGGACAAAAGGAGTGCCGAAGGCGATGTGGTCTTCAAGAGCGGGTTTACCATTGGTGGGGATAAAGCGCCAAACACCCGTGGCGCCAAGACCGTGCTGGAAGGATTGGGTATCTCGGTGGTGGATGCGCAGGAGATCTGGAACGGGATTGGGGAAGGGCGTATCCAAGCCTTGTACGTATTGGGGGGAGATCCTTTCGAAAAGATGTCGGAGGCAGAGCGAAAGGCGTTGGAAGGGATCGCGTTTCTGGTGGTGCAGGATATTTTGGCCAACGACTGGACCCGGGCAGCCGATGTGGTGTTGGCGGGTGCGGCCTTTGTTGAAAAGGACGGTACGTTGACCAATGCGCAGGGCAGGGTGCAACAACTTCGCAAGGGACTGGAACCTGTGGGCGATGCCCGGGCGGACTGGGAAATTTTACAGGACGTGTCCAATGCCCTTGGTGGCGAGATGAATTTTGAAAGTTCGGAAGATGTGTTGTTGAATGGCCTGGCCGGAGAGGTTGCTGTTTTTGAAGTGACGCGCGGGGCAGAGGTGGGGACGCAGGGGTTGTCGATTGTGCCGGCGGAGTAGAAGAAAGAGAGTGGGATGGGAAACGAGACTGCATACGCGATTGAGAGCCTGGTCAAGATTGTGGTGGTTTTAGGCGTTACGTTGGGCGTGGTGGCCTATACGGTGTTGGCCGAGCGGAAGATCAGTGCGTTTATTCAGAATCGGCTGGGGCCCAATCGCGTGGGGCCCTGGGGGTTGTTGCAGCCTTTGGCCGATGGGCTCAAGTTTTTGTTTAAGGAAGATGTGATTCCGGGGCACGTGAACCGGATTGTGTATCTGATTGCGCCTGCTGCCATTCTGGTGCCGGCACTGATGGGTTTTGCGGTGGTGCCGTTTGGACATACGCTAAACGTGTTGGGGAGAAATATTCAGCTTCAGGTTGCCGATCTGGACGTGGGCGTGCTGTATATTCTCGCGCTGGCTTCGCTGGGCGTGTATGGCATTGTGCTGGCCGGCTGGGCGTCAAATAATAAGTATGCGCTTTTGGGCGGGATGCGAGCTGCGGCCCAGATGATCAGCTATGAATTGGCGCTGGGCTTGTCTTTGATCGGGGTGTTGATGGTGACCGGGTCGCTCCGGTTGAACGATGTGGTGCTGAATCAGGCCAATCATACAATTCTGGGCTTTTTGCCGCGATGGAATATATTTACACAGCCTGTGGCCTTTGTCATTTTCACGGTGGCCGTTTTTGCCGAGACGAATCGATTGCCGTTTGATCTGGCCGAGTCCGAGCAGGAACTGGTGGCCGGGTATCATACGGAATACAGCAGTCTGAAATTTGCATTGTTTTTTATGGCCGAGTACGCCAATATGATGACGTCTGCGGCCGTGATTGCGACCCTGTTTTTTGGTGGGTGGCACGTGCCGTGGATTCAATTGGATAACCCGATTGCGATGGGCCTGTTGCAGGTCGTCTCGTTTGCATTGAAGACCGGGTTCTTTCTGTTTGTGTTTATCTGGGTGCGCTGGACGGTGCCCCGGTTCCGATACGATCAGGTGATGTGGTTGGGCTGGAAGATGCTTTTGCCTCTGTCGTTGATCAATATTGCAATTACCGGCGTGGTAATGGCCCTGGCGCAATAAGGCGATTTGGTCGGGAGGGACGATGGAAACGGTTTTCTTTTTTATTTTTGGTGGGATTGCGGTTGTCGCGGCCTTGCTGGTCGTGTTGTTTCGCAATCCGGTTTATTCGGCCCTGTCCCTGGTGGCAACGTTTTTTTGCCTGGCAGGGCTTTTTGTATTGCTCGACGCCCATTTTTTGGCGGCGGTGCAGATCATCATATATGCCGGTGCGATTATGGTGCTGTTCCTGTTTGTGATTATGTTGTTGAATCTGGGGCACTCGGATGCGCTGGAACCGGCGACGGGCCGATTCCGACAGGGATGTGTGATCGTTCTGGGCGTGTTGTTAGTGGGACAGTTGGCAAGGGTGGCCACCCATCACCTGGGTGCGGGATCCAATCCGGAAGAGGCGTTGCTGACGGACAATGTTCCGTATATTGGGGAGTTGCTGTATACCGATTTTTTGTTCCCGTTTGAGGTGGCTTCGATGATCTTGCTGGTGGCGCTGATTGGCGTGGTGGTGCTGGTGAAGCGAGAGACCGGACAGCAGGTGTTGAACATTCAGGAAGAGACGCAGGCGGAAAAAAAGGGGCAAGAACCTGCTTAGGGCCCTCCATTTGGAAGAAGCCATGATGTCCGTTCCCATTTCTTATTATTTAATTCTGAGTGCGATTTTGTTCACGATCGGGGTAGCCGGTGTGCTGACCCGGCGGAACGTGATCGTTATTTTTATGTGCATCGAGTTGATGCTGAATGCGGTGAACCTGACTTTTGTCGCGTTTTCGAGGCATTTGATGAGCGGCGAAGGGCAGGTGTTTGTGTTTTTTGTGATGGCGGTTGCGGCGGCCGAAGTTGCGGTTGGGCTGGCGATTATTATTGCGGTGTTTCGAAATCGGGAGACGGTGGATGTGGGGGACGTGAATTTGTTGAAGTGGTAGGGTGGGCGGGTGGGCTGACCCCTACACGTCGTGTTTTTTCGAGGTTAAGAGAATTATGCTGACAACGGTTGAATGGATTCTTTTGTTGCCCCTGATCGGGACGTTGGTGAATGGGCTGTTTGGGGGGCGGCTGGGGAAAATGTCCGGAACTATCGCGACCCTTGCAATCGGAGGATCGTGGCTGTTGTCGCTCAAAGTGTTGACCGAGGTGATGGGCGGGGCGACGCTGAATGAGGATGTGTATATCTGGATTGCAGCCGGGACGTTTCAGGCAACCGTGGGCTTCCAGGTGGACGCGCTGTCGTCGATTATGATTGTGACGGTGACGACGGTCTCGTTTTTTGTGCACGTCTATTCGTTAGGCTATATGAGCCACGACCGGAGCTTTGCCCGGTTTTTTACCTATCTGAACCTGTTTGTGTTTTCGATGCTGGTGCTGGTGCTGGCGAATAATTATTTGCTGATGTTTGTGGGCTGGGAAGGTGTGGGGGTGTGCTCCTATTTGTTGATCGGGTTCTGGTTTGAACGCAAGTCGGCCTCCGATGCTGGCAAGAAGGCGTTTATCGTAAACCGGATCGGGGACTTTGGGTTTCTGATCGGGATCTTTTTGATGTTTGGGTATCTGGGCACGGTGCAATTTTCCGAGGTGTTTGAGAAAGCGCCTATAATGTTGTCTACAGGGGCTGCAACGGCGGTCAGTTTGTTGCTTTTCCTGGGTGCGGTAGGGAAGTCGGCGCAGTTCCCGCTTTATGTGTGGCTTCCAGATGCGATGGAAGGTCCTACGCCGGTGAGCGCGCTGATCCACGCGGCGACCATGGTGACGGCGGGCGTTTATGTGGTTGCCCGATCGAATGTATTGTTTACAATGGCGCCGACAGCAGGGGCGGTGATTGCCTGGGTTGGGGTATTTACGGCCCTTCTGGCGGCGTCGATTGCGCTGGTGAATACGGATATCAAGCGGGTGCTGGCGTATTCGACCGTGAGCCAGTTGGGGTATATGTTTATGGGTGTGGGTGTTGGGGCTTATACCGCAGGGATCTTTCATTTATTTACACACGCATTTTTCAAAGGGCTGATGTTTTTAGCGGCCGGCAGTGTGATGCATGCGATGCAGAACGAGCTGGACATGCGGAAGTACGGCGGACTGTTGGGCAAGATGAAGGTGACGGGGTATACGTTTATCATTGGTACGATTGCGATTGCAGGGATTCCGCCTTTTTCGGGTTTCTTCAGTAAAGATGAGATTCTCGCCGGGGTTTTTCATTCCCATGTGCCGGGCCATACGGTGATCTGGGTGCTCGGGGTGCTCGGAGCGGTGATGACGTCGTTTTATATGTTCCGGTTAATCTATATGACGTTTTTCGGAGCGCCCCGGGACGCGCATTTGCACGATCGTGCACATGAGTCTCCGGCAAGTATGACCGTCCCACTGATCGTGCTTGCAATCGGGTCGATTTTTGTGGGCGGGTTGGTCGGATGGCCGCTTGAGAATGGGTGGATCCACCACTTCCTGGGGCCGGTTCTGGCGGCCGGACATGTGGCTCATGAACCGAACATGATCTTGATTTCGATCTCGGTTGTTGCAGGCTTCGCCGGTTTTTTCATTGCCTTTATGATGCATAGATCGGGGAAATTAGGGGGCGAGTCGGCCAACGCCCTGCACGGGGTTTTGTGGAACAAGTGGTATGTGGATGAGATTTATAATGCGGTGGTGGTGCGCACAGTACATCGGTTGGGCCTGGGCCTGTGGAACATTTTTGATACGATTATTGTGGATGGGATTGTGAACGGATTGGGCTATTTTGTGAAGGGGATCGGGTGGATTTCGAGCCGATTCCAGACTGGGAATACGCCGACCTATGCGCTCTGGATGACGCTGGGTGTGGTGGTGGTTATTTATTTTGTGATGGGATGACCGAACATCAATGAAAGTATGGAAATGGGTATACTCTCTTACTTGATTTTTATCCCTCTCATCGGGGCTGTGGTCCTTTTGATTGTCGGGCGTGAACGCGATGGGTTCAGTCGGCTGTTTGCGTTGATTGTGTCCCTGGTTAATTTTGCATTGTCGATTCCGTTGTATACGAATTTTGATGCCTCGACCCACCAGATGCAGTTTGTGGAAAAGATGAACTGGGTGGAAAGTGTGGGGATTACATATCATCTGGGAATTGATGGAATCAGCCTGCTGTTGATTTTGATTACGACGCTGTTGACGGTGTTGTCGATTCTCTCTTCCTGGACGTCGGTGACAAGCCGGGTGCGGGAATTCATGGCCGCCATGTTGCTGCTGGAGACGGGTATCATCGGGGTGTTTTGCGCCCTGGATTTGTTCCTGTTCTATGTGTTCTGGGAGGCGATGCTGATTCCGATGTATTTGCTCATCGGGATTTGGGGCGGAGAGCGGCGTATCTATGCGGCCATCAAGTTTGTGCTTTTTACACTGGCGGGCAGTTTGTTGATGCTGGTGGCCATTATCTGGCTGTATTTTGCCCACGGGCAGGCGACCGGGAATTACACGTTTGACCTGTTGGAGCTCTACGGGTTTAGCGTGGAGCACAACGCGCAATACTGGTTGTTCCTGGCATTCTTTTTGAGCTTTGCGATTAAAGTGCCACTCTTCCCGTTGCATACCTGGCTGCCAGATGCGCACGTGGAGGCGCCTACAGCAGGAAGTGTTATCCTGGCAGGGGTATTGTTGAAGATGGGAACCTATGGAATGTTACGGTTTTGCCTGCCCCTGTTTCCGGAGGCTTCGCTGTACTTCACGCCGCATATTATGGTGTTGTCGGTGATTGGGATCGTGTATGGGGCACTGGTGGCAATGGTACAGACGGATGTGAAAAAGCTGGTGGCCTATTCCAGTGTGAGCCACCTGGGGTTTGTGGTGCTGGGCATTTTTGCGATGAATATGCAGGGGATGCAGGGCGGGATTATTCAGATGGTAAACCACGGGCTTTCTACCGGGGCGCTGTTTTTGATTGTGGGCATGATTTACGAACGGCGTCATACCCGGGAGATTTCAGATTTCGGAGGACTGGGACGGACGATGCCGTGGTTTTCGACCTTTTTTATGATCGCCACTCTGTCGTCCATTGGGCTGCCCGGGTTGAATGGGTTTGTCGGAGAATTTTTGATCTTGCTGGGAGTGTTTAAGGCAAGCACGTTGTTTGGGGTCATTGCGACTTCGGGGGTGGTGTTGGCGGCGGTCTACATGTTGTGGATGTTCCAGCGTGTGGTCTGGGGGGAGGTGACCCACAAAGAGAATCAGGATCTGTCAGATCTGTCGATCCGAGAATGGGCGGTGCTGGTTCCGCTGGTGGTGTTGATGATCTGGATCGGGGTTTATCCCAAGTCGTTTATGGACAAGACAGAAGCCTCGGCAAGTCACCTGGTTTCTCAGGTCCAAGCCCACCAGATAAAGGGGGCTCGAACGGCCTCTGTTGAGGGCTTTGATACACTTCCATTAGGATCGGTAGGAAGACGGTTTTCCCCTTGACTTTAGGGGGGGCCGACATAAATTATTTCCTGGAGATAGGGCCGATTTTTTTATACAGGAGGCACTTTGAGAGCTGTTTTAATGGGCATTGTATTATTCGGAATCTGGCTGTTGTGGTCGGGCCATTACTCGTTTGATCATACGCTGGTGTTCGTCCTGGGCGTGGTGTCTTGCGTGGTGGTGGTAATCATTGCCGTGCGTATGGGAGTTGCGGATGAAGAAGGACATCCAATCCATCTTATCGGGCGTGCACTGATCTACGGACTCTGGCTGCTGTGGGCCATCTTCAAGGCCAATATCGATGTGGCCCTCCGGGTGTTGAATCCTCGACTGCCGATCAGCCCGACTCTGGTCCGGGTTCAAACGAGCCAAAAGAGCGACCTGGGTCGGGTTATTTATGCCAATTCTATTACCCTGACGCCGGGCACGGTTTCGGTGGCGATTGATGACGACACGATCACTGTCCACGCCCTTTCCCGGGACGGAGCGGCAGACCTGGAAACCGGCGATATGGACCGCCGGGTCACGTCTATGGAAGGGTTGAGCTGATGTTTATTGCGGCAATGATAGGCATTCTGGTCACGATGCTTCTGGCTTTGCTCCGGGCCCTGTTGGGGCCTACG
>JAPUJS010000494.1 GCA_027296045.1 bacterium
CCCCCCTTATATTTATGCTATAAATTGTAGCAGATTTCCGAGACCGCCTCGGGAAAGAAAACCCATATCGAGGACAACGACCGATGCCGACCATTCCACACCAGACCCTTCGAGAATTTAGCTATAGCCTCTATCAGGCCGCTGGTTTACCCGAAGATCAAGCGCGCATTGTCACCGACCACCTGGTCGATGCCAACCTGATGGGCCACGATTCACACGGCTCCATCCGCACGCCCGGCTATACCAGAAGCATCAAAGCAGGCAATATTCTGCCCATGGGCGACCTCCATATCGTCCGTGAATCTCCGGCTTCACTTGTCGTAGATGCCGAAAGAAGCCTGGGCATTGTTGTTGCCCACAAGGCGATGGAAATTGCGACAGACCGCGCACTGGAGCACACCTTTGGCGCCGTGGCTGTCCATCGCTCCAGCCACATCGGCCGCCTGGGTGATTATCCGCCCAAAGCCGCCGAACGCGGCTGCATTGGCATCATCATGCTCAACGGCGGCGGTCGCTTCACCGCCCCCTTTGGCGGAACGGGACGTCGCCTGCCGCCAAACCCAATTTCCATCTGTGTGCCCACCCTCAACGGCCCGGCCCCCATGCTCGACATCACCACCAGCATGGCCGCCGGAGGAAAAGTTTCCATCTATAAAGCCCGCAACCAACCCGTGCCCGAAGGCTGGCTGGTTGATGAAGATGGCAACACCGTCACAGACCCCGATCGCTTCCGGCAAGGGGATGCCGCAATGCTTCCCCTCGGCGGTCCCCAGGGCCACAAAGGCTATGGCCTGGGCTTTATGATCGACGCCATTGCCGGCGGGCTTTCCTGGGCAGGGTGCAGTTCTGACCCCCCCACACGGGGCGGCAGTGGCTACCTCGCTCTGGCCATCAAAATCGAAAGCTTTATCGACCTGGACGAATACAAAAAAGAAACCCAGCGGCTCATTGACTGGGTCAAATCTTCGCCCACCATGCCGGGCGTCGACCAGATCTATGCGCCCGGTGAAATCGAACAGGAAACACGCCGAAAGCGAGAAGCCGAAGGCATCTACATCGAAGACACAACCTGGGATGATCTTCTTTCCGTCGCCAAAGAGTTGGGCGTCACTCCACCCGAGGTCTAACGTCGTGACCGTGCGTGAACTCATCGACTTCTATCTCAACATCCGCACCCCCGGCAACCTGCTGGGATTCGATTCGGTATTCAGCCAGGATCTGGAAGCTCTCAAACAGGCCATTCAAAACCATTATGGCGAACAAAAGACCTGGCTTTCCCTGCCCGAAGAGACGGAGCTCCCCGAAGCCATTGCCAGCCAGGCAGACGCCCTGCTAAAAAAATTCAAGGCCTGGAACGCGACAGAACCGCCTGAATAAAAAAACCGGCCGAACCCAAAGGTTCGGCCGGTTACCCTCACATCATTGTCTTAACACCTATATGATCTGGTCAAACCCCTCATCCCGAACCAGAGGTGCCCGGTGTAAATCACTCCCAATTGCCACATCAATAAATACCTTCTGGGGTTCCCCATTCACCTTTCGGTATTCGTATCCCACAATCCCCTTTTGCAGCAACCGGGCAAGGGTCTTCAAAGCCCCTTCGGCCTCTTCGGGGGCCATTTCACCAAGCACCTGCATCAGCGAAGCACCATCACTCAGGTTCAAGGCCGCATCCAGGGCATCCATCACCCCGGGCCTGTCCTCCATCTGGGTAAGTTCCATCACATCCGACAACGCACCCGATGCCTGCTCTATGGCCTGTTTCAAAATCCGGGCTTGCGGTCCATATTCTGGCAAAGAAAATCCGTTGCCAATCGCTGAAATCATCCCATCCCCCACTATATTCAATTCTTTCAAACCAAACATTTACCTGATACGACCGCTTATTATGATAATCGGCCCCATTCACAATTCCTTTAGCAAAGAAAGGCCTCTCCATGCCTACTCCACGCACCCTGGCACACTTCAACAAAACCGTGCTCCCGCTCTTGCACAAAACCGTTCGAAGCCAACGCATCCTCAACGACATCGCCCACATTGTGAAAACCGACCGTTGGAATTCCTTCGACCAATTCCACAAAACCACCCAAACTCTGGTCCGGGCCTACAAAACGGCCGGTGCAAAAGCCGAAGTGTATACAATCCCTACAGGAGGCCCCATCGGGTCCGGACGGTGGATTATCCACGAAGCCGCCGACATTCGGGGTCTCACCATCGACATCACACACCCCATCCAGCAACGCCTTCTCGATTACAAACAAAACCCCTGGCACGCAGTCCAGTGGAGTGCGGCTACCGCCGCGGAGGGCCAGGTCAACGAATTGATTGTCATCGACACGGAAAACGCACTCAAAAAGGTTCGGCCCAACGGACTTTCTGGCAAAATGGTGCTCACCAAACTGGATGCGCGTCAACAGATGAAAGGGTTTGCAGATAAAGGTGCGGCCGGTATCATCATCGATCGCCCCCTTTCCGACCTGCCGGGTGCCACCCCCTGGACAAAATTCGGCTGGGGAGGCATTTCCATTTCGGACGCTGCCTCTCAGCTCGTGGCCGCCGTATTGTCCGAACGCGAAGGCATCAAACTTCGCGAGCTCATCCGCAAACACGGCCCGCTCACCCTCAAAACCCGGGCCGACGTCCATCGATATGCAGGCACCCACGATCTTGTCAGCGGACTCGTGCTTGGCCAGAACCCCCAGGACGAGATCTGGGCGCTCGCCCACAGCGCCGAACCCGGTGCCCACGACAATGCCTCGGGCGTGGCACTGTGTCTGGAAATCGCGCGCACGCTCGAATCGCTCATCGCCGCCGGCAAACTCCCCCGCCCCAAACGCACCATTCGCTTGCTCCACGGATATGAATGCTACAGCTTTTTCCACTACACCGAACACGTCCGACGTTTGCAAACCCCACTTGCCGGCGTCTGTATCGATACCGTGGGTGCCAAACCCGCCATTTGCGACGGCCAGCTTTCCTGGCGGTCCAGCCTTCCAATGTCCGCCACATTTGTCGACCGGGTCGGCGCGGCCATCCTCAACAACACGCTCCGACTCCATAACCCCGGATACAAACTTGCCGAAGGGCCTTTTGTCTCCACTTCCGACACCCTCCTGGGCGACCCTCAATACGGTTTCCCCTGTCCCTGGCTTACCACCCACTATCGCAAAGAAGACAAGGCCTGGAAAGCCTACCACTCTTCTGCCGATACCCTGAACGTCCTGAGCCCGGCAGGTCTCAAAACCTGTGCCACCGCCATGGCCGGCTATCTCTATTATCTGGCCAATGCCGGAAACGCCGAAATTCGGGACCTGGCAAACCTCGAAACCCGTCAGACGCTCACACATCTTGCCGACAAACCCACACCAAATCAGGCCGCTTTTCTTCGAGAACAACATCACGCCTCCCTCGAACGCCTCAAGCGCTGGATCTGGGGAAAAGACCGTTCGACCCTGCTCA
>JAPUJS010000495.1 GCA_027296045.1 bacterium
TCCAGACGGGTGTTGGTGGCGGCCACCACGCGGAGATTGACACTGATTTCTTTGGACCCGCCCACCCGGCGGAAGGTGCGGGTTTCTAAGGCACGCAGCATCTTGGCCTGGGCGTCGGCAGAGAGGTCGGCAATCTCGTCCAGGAAGAGGGTGCCGCCGTCGGCCATTTCGAAATAGCCGGCCCGGTCGGACGTGGCCCCGGTAAAGGCGCCTTTGACATGGCCGAACAGTTCGCTTTCTACCAGGGATTCGGGCAGGGCCGGACAGCTGACAGCAATAAAGGGGCTGTGGTCAGAATCGCCCTCGAAGTGGATTTCACGGGCGGCTACCTCTTTGCCCGTGCCGGTCTCACCGCTAATCAGAATGGTGTCACATTGGGCGTCTACGGCCAGCCGGATCTGGTCGCGCACCAGGTTGGTTTCGGGGCTGTTGCCCACAAAGTAGCGGCCGCGTTCATCGGAGGTCTGGAGGCCCCGAATGGTCTCGCGGAGGCGGTGCCTGTCCCGGCGCAGTTCCTGGAAACGGAGGGATTTTTCCAGCACGGCTTCCAGTTCCAACAGCTTGATGGGTTTGGCCAGGAAATCCACAGCCCCGAGCCGGAGGGCCTGGGTGACCGTTTTCATATTGCCGTGCCCGGTGATGATGACGATGGACATGTCGGGCCGGATATCCTGAGCTTTTTCCAGAAGGGACAGGCCGTCTATGCCGGGCATGCGCACGTCGATAAGCGCCAGGTCGTAGTCGCTGGTCTCGATGGTCTGCAGGGCCTGGTCGCCGTCGTAGGCGCTGTCAAGTATATGACCGCATTCGGAGAGATAATCCCCAATGGTCTGGTGAACAATGGTTTCATCGTCGGCAAGCAAGATGCGCAAGGCGTGTTCCATATCGGTTCCTTATGGGGTAAAACAGCCATCTGGTCCGGTGTATTCCGCAATAAAGTGAGTGCTTGGAAACCTGTATCGGAGTCTATGGCAATATCTGTACCAAAAAACGGAGTCTGAGACCCGAAAAAAGCGCTGCATCATTTCGCTGGCGGGGCTATTACTCGTTTAAGATATTGAAAATATGGACACATAGTTCTGTCTCAATCTTGTTTCAATCGAGCTGTAGGAATGCAAGATGTGCAACAGGATGCACAAAAGGGTTGGGATATGGCGCTTGGAAGACGTCAAATAAAGGGGTCAGAATAGAATATTGGCGGATATGAGTCACCTTGTTGTTCTATTAGGGAAAAGCTTAAAATAAAAGCCCGGCAGGAAATCCTGCCGGGCTTTCTTGTGAAGATTGGCCGGAATTACGAAGCGGCGGTCTCGGCTTCGGCAGATTCCTCTTTTTCTCCAAAGTGCTCCTTGTAGGCCTGTTCGACCCGCTCGGGTGGGACGGGGCTGGAGAGGCCGACTTTGAAGGCCAGGAGCCACATGACGAAGATGCCGAAGAGAAGCATGAGAAGTTGCCAGACCCACAGGGAGGGCAATCCGAAGGGGGCCCAGGTGGATGGGGTGTTGGGATTGGAGAAAAGGGTGTTGCCCACCGTGGCGAAGGGGCCGAAGCCCACGAGGAACCAGATGATGGTGAGGATCCAGGCGGGCTTGACGAGTTTTTTCTGGTCTTCGGTCAGGCCCGAGACGGCCTGGATGAAGGCGTGGCGTTTGGTGCGTTTTTCGCGCTCTTCCTCGGGATCGGGAAAGGTAAAGGAGACGATGAGGGTGACCAGGAGGTTGAAGAAGATGCCCCACCCGGCGCTGTGAACCGTCCAGGGGAAGGCGCCCCAGGGGAGGCCGAAGAGGGCCACGGTACGGTCGGTGAGGGTCACGGCGACCAGTCCGGCAACCAGGCCCCAGACCACGCCTTTGCGGGTGAGACATGAGAAGTAGCAGATGCCTAAAAGGGCGGGATACATCTGGAAACCGTAGGCAACGGCCAGGCCGCCGAGCATGACAATGGCGCCGGTGAACTGAGTGGCCACGAAGAGGGCGGCCAGGGTGACGACGACGACGAAGATCCGACCGCAGAGTTTCTGGGTTTTGTCAGAGGCTTCGGGCGAGATGTAGTGGCGGTAGATGTCGCGGGTGACCATGCCGGAGAAGGTGGACATGTAGGCGGCACCGGTCGATTGCATGGCGGCCAGGGCGCAGACGGCCAGGAGGCCAACGAGCCAGGGGGCGGTATCTGAAAGCAGGTTGATGAGTTGCGGCACCAGGTTTTTGTCGGTGACCGATGCGAAGATGCCCTGTTCGACCAGGACATTGCCGCCCAGGCCCTGGAAGATGGTGAAGGTGAAGAGGATGGTGCCAATAACGATGGAGGAGGCCACCACCTGCTGCCAGCGGAAAGGTTCGCTGGTTTTATTGGCGAAGGCCCACATGGAAAAGGCGGGGGAGGCCTGGATGCCCATCAGGGCGAACATGTAGGTCATGCACATGATGCCGGTCCAGACACCGCCCTGGGCTTTGGAGCCGGCCGAGACAAACTGGACGGCACCGGGTATGGCGACATTCCGGGAATATCCGGCAGGCGTGAGGTTGTTGCCCCCCGCGATATCTTTGGAGACCAGGGTGGCGATGCCTTCGGTGAAGCCGGACCAGCCGCCGGCGAAGGAGATGGCGATGCAGCCAAGGATGACGATGCCTAAGGCCAGGAGGATGCACTGGACGCAGTCGACGTAGGCCACGGAGCGCAAGCCACCGGCGGCCACGTAAACGATGACTACGGTGGAGAGGGCCCACATCCCGAATTCGAGAGAGACCAGGCCGTCGGTGAGCACGTTGAAGAGGTCTCCGGAGGCGCGGAGCTGGACGCCCAGGTAGGGCACCGAGAAGAGGAAAGCGACCAGCACAGTGAGCAAACGCATGGCGTTGCTGCTGTAGTAGTCGGAATACATTTCGCCGGGAGTGATATACTGGAAGGCTTTGCCAAGGAGCCACTGCCGGCGGATGAAGAGGACGCCGGTTAAGGGGATGGTGAGGGCATAGAAAGATGCAAAGGCATAGGGCAGGCCGTCGGTGAGGATTTTGCCGGGGTGGCCTACAAAGGTCCAGCCGGAAAAGCTGGTGGCCGTGGCGGCCAATACAAAGACCCAGATGCCGATGGAACGGCCTGCCACGAAATAGTCGGCCGAGGTTTTGGAGCGCATCGCCCCTTTGATGCCCCAGAAGAGACAATAGGCCCAATAGAGGCCGACAAAGGCGAAGAGCCAGATGAGTTTGGCGTCCACGATGTATCCTCCCTAAATGATGATCTTGGACTCAAATTACGCCAGAGTGATAGGGGGTATCATAATGTTTAAAAGGGAAATTGGCAATGGTTAATCTTCCGGGTGAGAGCCAATTCGATACGGGTCGTTGGAGGTTTTACCAGGCGGTCATCGCATCTTTGAACATTGCTTCCAGATCTTCTGCCCCGGCCGGTCGGGGTGAAAGTTTGGTGACGCGGTGCTGGGGCAGGGTGCCTTCCACAAGGGCCGGAATGTCAGCTTCTGTGAAGCCGATGGCCGACAGGCCGTTGGGGATTTCGAGCTGTTTCATCATGGCAATGATCTGATCGGCGAGGATTTCACCGGCTTCCGATTTTGGGTCGCTGACGTTGGAGATATCGGCGCCCATTTTTTCGGCGGCCTGGAGGTGGCGTTTGGGCCGGGCCGGGCCGGTAAAGCGGAAGACGGGTGGTGCGTTGAGCACGACAGACATGCCGTGGGGCACGATGGCGTGATCGGTGATCATGCCTTTGGGCTTGAAGTCGCGCACCATGCCGGAGACCGGATAGGACATGCCGTGGCACAGGTGGACGCCTGCATTGCCAAAGCCGATGCCTGCTATCGAGGCTGCTAAAATCATCTGTCCTCTGGCTTCGTCGTCCTCCGGGTTGCGTACTGCACGGATCAGGTATTCTGTGGTCATTTCGATGGCTTTGAGCGCCCAGATGTCGGAGATGGGGTTGGTGCCCTGGTAAGCCGGACGCAGGATGGGTCGCTCGGGTTTGGGGCGTTCCGTAAAGGGGATGGTGGTGTAGGATTCCAGGGCGTGGCAGAGCACGTCCAGGCCGGTGGCTGCGGCAATGGAGGGCGGCAGGGTACGGGTGTTTTCGGGGTCGACAATGGCCAGGGTGGGCTTGAGATAGCGGTGGGCGATGCCAGTTTTGACGTGGCGGTCGGAGAGGTCCATAATGGCCACGCCGGTGGTTTCACTGCCGGTGCCTGCTGTGGTGGGAATGGCGATTAAGGGTTTGACAGGTCCCGGGCAGGGTTTGCCTTCGCCGATGGGGGCATTGATGTAGGCGAAAAAGTCGTCGGGATGGGAGGCATAGAGGTTGGCAGCTTTGGCCGTGTCGATGGATGAGCCACCTCCAATTGCGACATAGCCATCGTAGTTGCCTTCCGTGGCAACCTGGATGGCGTCTTTAAAAGAGATATCGGTGGGCTCGACGCGGACCCGATCGAAGAGATCATATTCGACGTTTTCGGACTCAAGCGATTCTCTGAGGGTCTGGACCGGCGGGAGATCGACCAGGTTGGGATCGGTGACGACGAGGACGCGTTTGAGGCCCATGTCGGCCAGGTCCATGCCGACTTCGCGGGTGATGCCGGGGCCGAAGCGCAGATTTGAGGTGGCCATTTCAAAGGCATAGTCTTTGGTTTCTTGCATAGATCCATTCCTTCTGTGTTGGGGTTCCGTGGGTGTTGGGTGAGGGGGAATCCCCCCTGATTCCCCCCTTTTGCAAAGGGGGAACGGGGGATCGGATACGCGATTGCCGTTCGGCTGGCTGAAGAAGGCACCGATGTGGTTGTCAGTGATTTAACGGCCAATGCCCGGGGAAATTGGGGCGGCTTGCCTGCCGTGGTTGCCCATATCGAAGGGATGGGGCGGCGGGCGATGTGGGTGGAGGCCGATGTGACGGATTCGGATCAGGTTGCCAATATGGTGCAGCAGGCTTTGGATCGGTTTGGGAGAATTGATATTCTGGTCAATAACGCGGGTGCCCCTGCGGGTCCTGATCGGGTGCCTGTGGTTGAGCTGGATGAGGCCGTGTTTGATCGGGTTTTGGCGGTGAATGTGAAGGGAACATTTCTGTGTTCCAAAGCCGTTGTTGCGCACATGATGGACCGGGGCGAAGGTGGGAAGATTATTAATATGTCTTCGACATCGGGTTTGAAAGGCAGTGCGCGATTTGCCGTCTATTGCGCTTCCAAATTTGCGATTCGTGGGTTTACCCAATCGCTTGCCCATGAGGTTGCTCGGTATGGGATTCGGGTCAATGCAATTTGTCCGGGGTTGATTGAAACCGAACGGGTCTTCGGGATGGCCTCGGGATTGAAACCCGATGGGGTGAGTACGGAAGATTTTCGGGAGCAGATGATTCAGCGGTCGAATCAGACGACACCGACGGGACGGATCGGACAGGCCATCGATGTGGCTCGAACGGCGGCGTTTTTGGCTTCTGAAGAAAGTGACCATATTACGGGGTCTGCGATCAGTGTGTCGGGTGGCGCATTTATGTACTGAGGGCGGGATCACGAAACCCCGCCGGACCGCCCATATCCGCCACACAGAACCCTTCGACCCCCAACGCCGCCAGAAAGAGGGCCACAGATCCTCACCACATACCCCCGGGTGGTGGGGTGGGGATCTGCGGCCCTCGGCGATCCTGCCTCTACTTCAAAATACGCTGATCGCTTAAATCTTTGCCGCCGATGGTTCGAGTGAGGGAACCACCCAGATATTCTACTACTTCCAGGTCGGCAAGGGCGTTGACGACGTTGTACTGGGTGGGGAGGTCTTCCCATCTCGCTCGATTCCATTTGAGCTCTCCATCACCCTTCCAGCTTTCCACGAGTTTCCGATTGCCACCTTTTGCAGGGGTGATC
>JAPUJS010000496.1 GCA_027296045.1 bacterium
CCGGTCGGGGGGGGGTGATGGATGGGGCGGGGGTATTACACATTCGGAGTGCTGTGTCCGAGCAGGACCGTGCAGTGGTACAGGCCCTCTTGCAAGACGGGTTTGAAGTCCGGCCGGGTGTTGGAACCGCCTTTGCCAGGCTTTATGAACAGGTTGTGATGCAAGATGCCCGGGTGATATCCAACGGTTCCCGGGTAGCACTTTTGGGAGAACGCATTGTGGGGCACACGTTGCTGGTGCCCCGTTTTTTTTATTTAGATGGGGTGTGGGTGCCGGGCGGAATTGTGGCCATGGTGGTGGTTGCACAGGATGTTCGGGCCCAAGGCATTGGACGGGCCCTGTTACAGGATGTGGAAGCACTCGCCCGCAAAGAGGGGATGATGATGTTGCATCTGGCGGGGGATATTGGGTATTACAGGCGGTTGGGGTATGTTGAGGGATATGTGCAGGCCCGGGGAGAACTGGAGATTCAGGGAAGCGGTTTGGGTGCGCTCCGACCGGCTCGAAAGACCGATGTTCAAGATCTGGTGCGTCTGGCAGGCCATGAGACGCCGGTTGGGGCAGTGAGACCCGATGCGGAACGGTGGGCGTGGGTCCTGGACACGCGTTATCCGGCAGATCTGCTTCGCGTGAACGATCTGTTGCTGGGTTTTTGTGCAGGAGAAGATCACTGCTGGGTTTTTGAGGAGGCGGGTGAGGTGCAAGGATATGCCCGCGCCTGTCGTGGGGAAGGCCAATGGGCAATCTACGAAGCCGGGGTTCTAGATGACGATCGGGCAGAAGGGATGCTTGAAGCGATGGGAGGAGAGTTGGGAGATGGTCCGTTGACTTTATTTTTACCCCCGGACAATCGGGTGATGCAGGCGGTGGTTCGGGCAGGGGGGAAGGTAAATGTGCAGTCAGATCCCGAGTTGTTGGTGAAACTGCTGGATATCCCTGGCGTGTTGAATCTGTTGCAGCCTGTGCTGAATCGGCGTTTGACCGGTGTGAACACCCTGAATGGTGTGGCATTATATATGGAACAGGGGGGGCTGGTGATGGATCAGGATGGGGTGCGGTTGGCAAAAGCGTTGGAAATCGAGTCGGTGGAATGGAAAGTCTCTTTGCCGGATATGGGATGGGCAAGGGCAATTTTGGGGACGGACCGGCTGGGGGATCGGGTGCGTGATGGGGGTGAGGTGGATCGGGATGTTTTGGAATTGTTCGATGCCCTATTCCCTGAACAGACGCCCTATTTCTGGTTGGCAGATTCTCTTTGAGAAAGATTGCGATAAATTTTGTGTTCTTAATGATATAAATTATTGTTAATAAACAATATGTCGAATAGTCTATTTTTGAAGGTTGAAAACGAAAATTCGGCAAATTTTTCCTAAAGCTTTTGGGGGGGCGTCCGATAATAACACTGTGTAGTATTAATTAATATCAATTTTTTGCCAAGGAGGGCAAATATGTTCCCACAGGACGTCCAAGATACGAGCCCGGTCACCAGAGGTGAATACGGGCCGAGTTTGTTTCGGGTGCTACCTCCCCTGCCCCAAAATGAATTCCGGCCCGGGCATATCCAACTGAAGGATGATGCCGGGAAAGATTTGATGTTTTTTATGACCCGTTCGTATCAGGCACTCGTCTATAGCGATGGAGGAGATTGATCAAACCATAATGACAAGAAAACCGGATGTATGCCTGATTTCCATTCGGGATCATTGATCCCACACGTTTTTCTCAGAGCATATCCCTTTTCGACCCTCGGTCGGCATCCATCCGGCGGCAGTATACAGGGCTTGACCACAGCCACAAAAATCCTGTTTTAGGGGAGGACTCCTATTATGAGTTACCACTCAGAGAGTTTATTACGACAGCATGGATTTGAAAAGGGGCTTGACCTACTCAATGTGATGGCGGCCCGTCGCCTGGGCATTATTTCTGAACGTCGCGCCATTCATTACGTCCGAGAGAATATCCAATTTTTCACGGGCACCGACGAGCCTCCTATACAGGATATGTAAAAAAAGGGACGCGAATTGTTTCGCGTCCCTTTTTTTTAGGAGACAGGAGACAGGAGATAGAATACCGGAGCCGCTCCACCCCTCCACCCGGGAAAACACAATATGGGGAGGTGAAGGGAGGGGCTCCTGTCTCCTGTCTCCTGGGGAAGACGAGGGGCGGGGTGGTTTATTCTTTCAACTGACTTTCCAGGAATGCGATGAGGCCGTTGAGGGATTTGTGGACTTCTTTGAAATATCGATTTTCCTTGAAGGGCCGAATCATTTCCCAGCGTTCAAAACGGTGGTGGTCCCGAGAGTAGGCGACCGGGTAGTACATAAACTGGACGCCGAAGTCCTTTATTTTTCCACCACGTTGTTCTTCTTCATCTTCCCATTCAATGGTGCACCGGACAATGCGACCCAAAATGGAGATGCGCTTGGGCAGGTGCGGGCGATAGGCGTCGGTTTCGCGGTTGAAGCGGAGTCGGGGATAGAAATTGAAGAGTAAAATCTGACTGTGCAAGCGGTCGGTTTGTTCGTCCAGGGACCGGCTGCGGTGGTTTTCGCCCAGGATGTATTCGAGCAGTCCGGGGCCGTTTTCAAAACGAATTCCATTTACGCTGAAGTCGTCCATCCTGACCTTGAAGCCCCGTTCTTGGTGGATGAGTCCGGTGGGGCGAATGGTCAGGTTTTCCAGCCCGCCTTTGGATACTTCGCAGAGCAATTCGAAATATCTGAATTGGCCGTCGAGGCCACCCCGAGATCCGTAGTGGAGGACCAGGGGGTCTTCCACTCTGAGATAGTGCGGGTCTCGCCGGTCTTTGGTGTATGAGCTCATTGGTTTTTTGATGTGAAGGTTGCGGCCGATGTCTTCACTGCCCAGGCCCAGCACGTCGGAAAAACCGAGCTCTATGAGCACCGATCGGTTGAATTTTTCTTCCAAAAACGGTTTGCTGACGTGGACGTTGCGATCTTCCGATATGTTGGTTCGGATGGATTGTTTGAATTCCTGAACCAACGATTCCAGGTCTATTTCTTTTACCACATTTGCGGTGTCTTCCGGTGGGGTTGTTTTTAGGTTTTCGATCCAGGGATGGATTGCGCCTTCTTCGGGGAAGGTCTGGTTGGTGCGGTGGATATACAGGTCAAATAAGACCTGTGGATAGACCGGGAGGGTGCCCTGTCCGGGCAGGTGGGAAAAGCGGAGAGAACTGCGTTTGTCCTGTTTTAATACCTCGGACAGGGGGGTTAATTTGTAGCCAACGCCGACTTTGGGATCGACGTTTTCGTTTGGATCGAATTTCTGCCGACCGTCCACCCGGCATTCAATGATACGGGGAACCCGCCCAAAGAGGAACCAGAGGCTCAAGATTTCACCGTTGCCCTTGAAATTGTCGCGGTTTTCGGCCTTGATCCCATCTGGCGTTGTGACAAAGATGGCCCGTTCCCGGATGAGGAGCTTGTTGTCGGTTTTGAAAAAATGAACCCGTCCCAGGTCTTCCCGAGAGGTTTCTCCCGCGGCGGTCTGGAGCAGGGTGCAGTTGGCCGAGCTGGGCTCCATTTCGGCCAGTGCAAGAAGGGTGCGAGCCAACGGGCTGAGTTTGGGCCCGCTTCTCTTTTTGATAAAAAGCTTGCTTAACATAGGTTCTGGTCTTTCGGATTGGGTGTGTCAGGCACACCAGAAATCCCGGTTGGCAGACCCCTCTGTAGACCGGGTATCTATAAATTTAGGTCGTGTTGGGATTGCTGTCAAGATATCCTGTCGATCCCACGCAGGCTTCTTTGGGGTCGGTACAGGTATCGAAGACCTGGTTCTGGCTTTTGGTCCTTTTTTTCCCTATATTGTCTCGATGCTTTAAAAGAGAATGCGTATGCCTGAAATGACACGTGATTTTACGGCGACCACCTTTATCGTACAGGGTGATCGTACCCTGCTGATTTACCACAAAAAAATTCAGGATTGGTTTCCCCCTGGAGGGCATATCGATCCCCACGAACTGCCGTGTGATGCGGCGGTGCGAGAGGTCCGGGAAGAGACGGGGTTGGAGGTGGTATTGTTGCAGGAACGATCCCGATTGGGCAAGGTGGAAGTTTTGGCGAGACCCGAGTGTATTTTGCTGGAAGATATTACGCCCCATCACCAGCATATTGATTTGATTTATTTTGCCCGTGTTGTGGGTGGCGTCTTGGATATTGCCGAGTCGGAGGCGGAAGATTATCGATGGTGCACGGCTTGGGAACTGGAGACACCAGAGATTGCAGAAGATATTTGTCGGTTGGGTCAGCAGGCCATCGAAAAGGTGGGGCGGCTGGCTTGAGTGAAAGGAAGGGTATGGCGCTGAAAAATGTGGTGGTCGACCGGTATCTAGATTTGATCGGACATACGGCTCTGGTTCGGCTAAACCGGGTTGTGACGGATGAGATGGCCGAGTTGGTCGTTAAAATGGAGTCTCAAAATCCTGCCCGAAGCGTAAAAGATCGGATTGCCCTATCGATGATTGAAGCCGCAGAGGCTGACAAAACTTTGCGTTTGGGGATGACGATTGTGGAGCCGACAAGCGGCAATACGGGGATCGGGCTGGCGGTGGTTGCTGCTGCCAAAGGCTACCAGCTGATTTTGACCATGCCGGAGCATATGAGCCAGGAACGCCAGGAACTGTTGCGAAGCTACGGCGCCGAAGTGGTCTTGACGCCGTCGTTTTTAGATATGCAAGGGGCTGTAGAGGAAGCCTATCGGATCGTGGCCAAATCGCCGGATGAGATGTTTATGCCCCAGCAATTTGACAACCCGGCCAATCCAGAGGTACACAGACGGACAACGGCAGTGGAGATTTTGGAGGCGGTGGACGGAAAGTTGGATGCGTTTGTAGCAGGGGTCGGAACAGGGGGAACGATTACGGGTGTGGGCGAGGTGTTGAAGGAAAAACTTCTGGGGATACGGATTGTGGCCGTCGAGCCCCAAAAATCCAGCGTGCTTTCCGGGGGAGAACACGAAGTACACAAAATCCAGGGAATCGGAGCCGGATTTGTGCCTTCGGTGCTGAATCGGGCGATTTATGATGAGGTGATCTGTGTGGGGGAGGACGATGCGATGGAAACGGCACGGGCCGTTTGTCGCCTCGAGGGTCTTCTGGTGGGCATTTCTTCCGGGGCCAATATTTTTGCCGCCTGTCAGATTGCCCGGAAATTGGGACCCAACCATCGGGTGGCGACGGTGGTCTGTGATTCGGGCGAGCGCTATTTTAGCGTGGAAGGGTTTTTGGAATGAAAGTTCCGAGTTGAAAAACTTAGAACTCGGAACCCAACATTTTCATTCAGCCCGTTGTGATATCCGGGACCGGGTTGGTGTCTTGATACAGTTCTTTGGGACGCGCTTTGACGGGTTGGGACTGCTGCTTTTCCATCAAGTGGCCCGCCTGATTGGGGGCTGTAAAAAGATTCAAAATTTGAACGCCCTGCTCGACCCCGAACATGTCGATGAGGCTCTGGATGGCTTCAGGGGACATCTTTTCCTCCTGGGTGGGAATGTTTTACGGATTATTTTGGGCGTGTTGGTGTTTCCATCGTGAAAAAACAAGGTGTTAAGCCTGATTTGTGTGTGTGGTCTTCAAAGGGCGCAATTCATGTGCCAGGGATACCGTTTGTTCTGGGGAGATTGATTTTTAAATGGTAAAGAAAACATTCAAATTCCTGATCCGACGCTTAAAAGAGCCGGAAGTTCGGGACCAAATTTTCCGAATTATAAGCCTGGCATTGATGCTGATTGCCGTGGGGGCGTGTGTGATGTTGGTGTTGGCATTTATGATGCATCTGGAAGTGCTTCTGGTGGCCTTTTCCGGGGTGCTGGTGATGGCGCTGGCGTTCTCTCTGTTTATTCGGCTCTGGCCCCGAGAATTGGAACAGGAAGCGAAGAAAGGTGTGGGGGAGAAAATTGCCGATGCGTTGAAAGAACCGGCGCCCAAACCGCTATCGCCAGAGGAGTATCGGAGGAAACGCGAATTGGCGCAGAAATTGATTCGGGAAAAGGCGGCCCCTGCACTGGCCAAGGCGATTCGGGGCTATTTGTTGCAGGACAGGCAACAACAGGAGCAAAAGAGGAGGAGGGGGCGGAAATAGTGAGGGTTTTGAGGATGTATGAGGCCACAGCCTATTCGGGCTGTGGCCTTTGTTTTTGCGGAAATTGGTAGATGTAAATAGAATATCCTGCCCGGCCGATGGGCTTGTAGCGGGTGAGCCAGTCTATGTTGGTCTTGATAGGATACTTTTTCTGAAGCTTGCGGAACCAGATCAGACTGTGGGCACTGATGGCATAGGTTCCCGGTTGGGGATAGAGGATTTCGAGATCGGACATCTCTTGGGAGATGACGCCGTAAAGATGTGGCGGCAGTTTGCCAAAATATTCCAGTTTCAGGGGGCTGGCTTCGGGATGGGCTTTTTGCCATTTGGCAAGGGCAGGCAGGTCCTGGCCCCAATCGATATTGCTGTCATCCAGGTGGTGCATGCCCTTTTCGGGGCCGCCGACAAGACGGCTGAAATAGGTGAGGTGGTGGGGGTAGACAGAAAGGGTTTCTAGGACTGTCAGGATGATCAGAGCTATCGTGATCTGGGGAATCAAACGGTACGTTGCAACAGCCAGGCTGTGGGCGCAAAAGAGAAAGAGGAAAGGAAATATTGGCAAGATGCGGCGCAGGCCAAGATTGGATTGGTCGAAGCAGGTGGCAATCAGGATTACCAGGATGGGTACAAGGAGGACAAGGGCGGTGTCTCGGTGTTGTGAGGTTTTGAAAAGGTGAAAAAAAGAAAGCGCGACCAGGACCAGGACGGGCAGAGGCACTTTCAGGTACAGGGTGGCAAGATAATAGTACCACCAGGGGGTTTCCGAGAGTTCACCGTGTAAGTAGAAGAGGTATCCGGGCCTGGCATTGGCATAGATTTTCGAAAGGCCTTCAAAATAGGGAGGCAGGTTAAAGGTGAGGTTGTAGCCTGCGAAAATGGTGAGGATCGAAAGCATTGTTACGATGAGTGCGCCCCAAAGCAGGTGTCTAAAGGAGGTGCGTTTTTGGAAATAGAACATGCCGCCCAGGGCAAGGTAGATGGGCCCCAGGAGGAGGGCTGTGAATTTCGTGAGTAGAGCCAATCCGGTCACGAAACCACACAGAAACCAATGGGTACGGGTATTTTCTCCAATCGCCTGATAGCAGGTGAAAACGGCCAGGAACATAGCGGCCGTACAACCCAGGTCGGTGGTGGCCAGTTTGGCATGGGCGATGAGGTTGGGCGAAAAAGCGGTGAGTGCAGAAGCGGCAAGTGCGGGGATGGGGCCGTAGAGGCGTCGGCCCCAAAAGGCAACGGCCAGGACCAGGCATGTGCCAATAAGGAGTATGGGCAGCCGGGCGCGAAGGGCAATTTCTTGAATGCGGTCGCTGTTTTCGAGCAGGAACTTTCGGGAAAAGAGGATGTGTTCGCCCTGTTGCCAGAGCGGGTCGGTTTCTGAAACCGGTTTCAATTGCATATTCAAAAGGGGCAGGGCAAGCAGGTATTGGAGCAGGGGGGGCGCTTCCATATTCATGCGAAAATCGTCCCGGGTGAGATAGGAATAGCCGGAAGCAATAAAGACGGGCTCGTCCCAGGTGAGCGATTTTTCCAGGCTGCCAAGGAGGCCTTGAAGAAAAAAAGCGAGGGCAAAGGCAAATGGAAGGGACCGGGCGGTTGTGTCGAATTTGGAGGTTGTATTCATTGGTTTGCGTTCCCGGTTTCGGGTTTCGAGTTTCGGGTTTCATCTTGCCTTTTCGGAACGCGGAACTTTTTTAATGTAAGCGTCTATCCTGTCCGAGACAACGATGGATTGTGCAAAATGCTTTTTGGGGATGCATCCTTGACAAACAAAAAGATCGGGAGTATATTCGTACCGAACTTCAAGGATCGTGCCATGATCCCTTAACTTATTCACTTTTCTCCAGGAGGCCACGTATGGCACGCAGAGGTGTAAATAAAGTCATTTTAATTGGTAATGTGGGTGCAGATCCGGAACTGAGGTATACCCCCGGCGGCACTGCGGTAACCAATTTCAATATAGCGACCAACGAGAGCTGGACCGACAATTCGGGTGACCAACAGGAGCGCACCGAATGGCACCGCATTGTGGTGTGGGGTCGGCTGGCCGAGATTTGTAATCAGTATCTTCGCAAAGGCAGCAAGGTCTATATCGAAGGTCGTTTGCAGACGCGAAGCTGGGAAGGACAGGACGGGCAGAAGCGATATACCACCGAGGTGGTGGCCCGAGAGATGCAGATGCTGGATTCGCGGGATGAATTTGGAGGTGGGATGGATGCTGCGCCTCCGTCTTATGGGGCAGATGTTCAGCAAAATGTTGCCGCACCCCCTACAGCAGGGGCAGCACCGGCAGGGGCAGCACCGGCAGGGGCAGCACCGGCAGAGGCAGCACCGGCAGGGGCAGCACCGGCAGAGGCAGCCGAACCACCGCCCTATGCAGCAGATGACGATCTGCCCTTCTAAGGCTTAAGCTCAACGTAAAAAGCCCGTATGCAGTTTGCATACGGGCTTTTTTTGTATCTGGGTTCGGGTTCAGGAGCCAGAGAACTGAACCTGTACCCATTCGTGGGGATATTCTGGGGAATGAAGCAAGGTTTTTGAGACCGAGGCCGCCCGGTCGCCCATCTCCCCCGAGAAGCGAACCAGAGCGGGGCCTCAAGTCCCAAATTTCCCGGCTTCGTTTTTGTTACTAATAAATACTATATAGTATATATAAAAAATTTTGAGGCCAAAAAATGTGATCCAGGTCACAAAATAGAGAAAATCTGTATTTTTTAGATAAAAAATAGCGTATCGAATCGGTCAAAATATGGGTGATATTTGGGATTGGGGTTTGAGATCTGGCGGCATCGGACGATTCGATTGATGGAGATGTTTCGCAATTGACATCCGGGCCCATTCTCTCTATTATGGCAGGTGTTTACGTATGTCTGCGTTTGTCTTTATTTACAGGAGGCTCCCCGTGCCCGTTTTTATGGGGCAGATGTTTTCAGCGGGGTTATGGGGTTCCGGCGCTGATCGGATAGAACGGGTATCAGGTTTCGTGAATGTTGCCCTGTTGAATCCGCTGTACGATTTCGACAAGGCTCTCTTCGGCGGCCTGGAACAAGCGTTCGCCCTTTTCTGGGGTGGCACACCGAGGGTCACCAATGCCTCCGTGGGCGGTGCGGCGGTCGAATTTCATGGCAACTCCTTGTGAAAAGGGGTGTGCATCGGTGGATAGGAATGGTAGGGGTTTGGATGGGATGCAGCAACTGGAAAACGGTGTGTTGTTTTTGGGATCTGTTTGTTCTATATTTGGGCAAGTGTTAAGAGAATACTTTTCCGGAGGGTTTCCATGGGATTGGAGCAAACACTTGAATTGACGTATCGGGGCGAATCGCTGGGAGATTCTCTAGATGATTTCGGTACGCTTCGGCCGTCGAACGATGCACTGGACGATCGAGAGGAACTCTGGGGGCGGATGGAAGAAGATGGCTATCTCTATTTACCCGGTTTGCTGCACAAGAACGAGGTATTGGCCGCCCGGCAAGAGGTGATGGATCGGATGATGGATGCCGGGGTGCTGGACCCCAAGTATCCGGCCATTGAGGCGATTGTGCGACCGGCTGCCGAGATTGATCCTCGAGCGACGGGCTCTTTTATGCCGCTGCTTGCCCGAAACAATCCGCCCCTGGACAGAGTGATTCACGAGGGGCCGATGATTGCGTTTTATGAATTTTTTCTGGGCGGCCCCGTTCGATATTTCGACTATACGTGGTTCCGGGTCAAGCGCCCGGGACGGGGGACGCCAACGACGCCTCACTGTGATATTGTCTATATGTGCCGGGGGACCAAGCAGTTGTTTACAGCCTGGGTGCCCTACGGGGACGTGCCTTACGAGATGGGCGGGTTGATGCTGCTGGAGGGATCGCACAAGCTGGAGGATT
>JAPUJS010000497.1 GCA_027296045.1 bacterium
TTTGTAAGGGACAACATTCATTTTATGGTTTTAAAAAGGTCGCAGGCAGGACGGTTGATGTCCCTGCGACCTTTTTCGCTTGGTATACACCTAGAGGAGGACGTATGAGTCAGGACGAAAAACCGAGGTTGGATCCGGAATTGGTTGAGGAGTTTGTGCGTATATCGCATGCCGATTTTGATCGGGTGAAGGAGATGCTGGAAGCCGAACCGGGATTGTTGAACGCGTCGTGGGACTGGGGTGCAGGGGATTTTGAGACGGGGTTGGGTGCTGCGGCTCATATGGGGCGGACGGAGATTGCGGAGTATTTGTTGTCGAA
The DNA here is from genome assembly GCA_027296045.1 of bacterium. Classification (GTDB taxonomy): domain Bacteria; phylum Latescibacterota; class UBA2968; order UBA2968; family UBA2968; genus JAPUJS01. The sequence goes on from JAPUJS010000497.1 coordinate 320, forward strand.
GGGCGCACCGATGGATATTTTTGCGGCAGTGGTCACGGGGCGGATTGAACTGGTTCGGGCATTTATTGCAGACAATCCGGATGTGGTACACGCAAAGGGCGCGCATGGGATTCCGTTAATTGTGCATGCAAAGCAGGGCGGACAGGCCGAGGTTGTGGAACTGCTAAAATCTCATGAGGTGGAATAGGCCATGTCGGGGACGAACTTTGATCAGGTCTGGGCCTATTATGCGGTGTTTGATGAGTGATCAAGGTTGGAAACGCCAGAAGGGCGACTGGAGATGTTTCGGACGAGACGGTTTCGAGATCAGGTGGAAGGGGGAAATTTACTTTGCGTGAATGCTAGGAGAAATGGTTTTGATGTGTTGGAAGTTACGGATTTCGGTAGATTTCGTGCGTCCCAATACGGCGGAGAATGCAGATATCTTCTATCCGACTGAACGTAAAACGATAGTCTCGGGTGATGCGGCCTTTCCAAATGTCTTTATAGCCCTCCATTTTTTCAATACGAAGGGATTGGTGCCGGGGATTGGAAAGAAAGAGCGCGAGCTGCTTGTCGGCTCGCGCTCTTATAGTGCGGGGAAGACGGGCGTAATCCCGGTCAAAGCGAGAAGTGGTCTGAAGCTTCATCCCGTTTGCCCGTGGAGGTGAGCTATCAATGCGTCGGCGGTTTCAAATGGACCGGATAGGCGACCCGCACGGATGTCCTTCTCCGCTCCTCGTTCACCGCTTTGCCATTCTTCCAACCACCACCATATCTGCTCCGGATCAATCAGACCGACTCTGGCGGCTACATCTGCCTCGGTTTTTGTGAGTCCTCTGGCGTTTACGAGATCTTCGTTGATAGCCTGGATTTTTTTCCTGGCCCGAGCAAGCGCTTGCTGTTCTTTTTTGGAGAGATTGGGTGCAGGGGCTTTTGAGACCACCCGAACGGGTGTGATAACCGCCTTGCCTTTTTCTGCTGTGACCTCAAGAATGTCACCGGGTTCAAGGCTCAGGGTGTCGCACACGGATTTGGGAATGGTAATCTGGCGTTTGCTGCTCAATTTGGTAAACGGCATTGTGATGTACTCCTGACAGGTATATCGGATTTATTTGAATCTGGAAAGTAAAGATTCCAAGAAAATAATAAAAGAAAGGCATATTCCTGTCAACCCCATCATTCCAGGAATTGGATTTTCGAGACAGGGAGTTGCTGGTTCCAGGCAGGCAATCAGGTGTTCAGGAAGGCTTTGACACGGGGGTGATCCAGAACCTCCTGGTTGAGAACATGCGGTGGAGTGCGGCCCTCGACGGCGTCGGTGACCTGGCCGAAACAGCAGAGGTCAAGGCGGATGGCGGATTCGACGGTGATGCCGGCGTTGTGGTTGGTGCAGATGATGCGGGGGTGGTCTTTGTGAATGGCGCGGGTGTCGTTGACGGGGTCGTCGACGACGTAGTAGTAGAGGCGGTCTTCTTGGATGGCGCGGTTGACATCCTCGTCGTTGACCAGAAGGCCCCGGGAGGGGTTGATAAGGGAGGCGTGGGGTTTCATGGCGCAGAGGAGGTCGTAGGTGACAACGGTGTCGTCGCCGGAGAGGTGGAGGGTGATGGCGTCGCATTCTTCAAAGAGGGTGCGGGGATTGTCGACGACTTCGGCGTTGTATTGGGCGGCAATATCGGCGATGTCGGGTCGGATGTCGCAGACCAGGAGGCGGCCTTCGTCGCCAAGTAAAGGGCGGGCGCGTTTGGCGACTTCCTGGCCGATGCGGCCGAGGCCGAAGATGCCGAGGGTGGAACCTGCGGCTTCGTAGGTTTTGATGACTTGAAAGTTTCCGGCGTGGCTGTTGCGATTTAAGGTGTAGACGCGTTTGAGGGTGGCCATCCACTGGGCGATGGCGTATTCGGCGACGGTGACCCTGTGCACGGGGGAGACGGTGACGATGACGCCGTGTTCGGTGGCGATGTCGACGTTGACTTTTTCGAAGCCTACGCCCCAGCGGGCGATGATGCGCAGGTCCTTGGCGGCTTCGTAAAACTCGCGGTGGAAGAGGGCGGAGTTGGCGACGATGCCTACGACGCCGTCGGCGTGTTCGGCGGTGAAGTCGCCCGTGGTGTAAAATGCGACTTCGTCGGCGATTTTGCCCAGGTCCTGGATGCCCTGTGCACGGGGTTCGGAATCGAATTCGCGGTTGTCGAGGGTGGGGGCGATGAGGATTTTGGACATGATGAGCCTTTCGAAACGGCAACGATGGGATGCTTTTAAGGATGCCTCAATATATCCAAAACAGGTCTGGAATCAAGGCAAATCAAGGCGTTTTCAGAATCGAGTCTGAGGACTTAGATCATGTCTATAATGCAGTAGTGTAATAATGATGTTTTGACGTCTTGATGTTATAATGCTAAGACGTTATATTATGTGATATGTCCAGTACAACAAAACGCAGTACGGTCTACTTCGATCCAGAAATTCATCGCGCCCTCCGGCTGAAAGCTGCTGAGACAGACCGTTCTGTCTCAGATCTTGTCAACGAAGCCGTAAAAGCCGCCCTGGCGGAGGACGCCGAGGATCTGGCCGCGTTCGAGGAACGGGCTGCAGAACCCAATCTCTCTTTTGAGGATGTGGTCAAGGCTCTCAAGCGCAGTGGCAAAATATAAGGTTCTCATGAAGCCGTCTGCCGCGCGAGAAATAGAGGCCATTTCTCAAAGGAGGCAACGGCAACGCATTGTTGCTCGTATCCGGGCGTTGGCGGACGATCCCCGCCCTCGTGGTTGTGAAAAACTTTCTGACCGAGACCGGTATCGTGTGCGTCAGGGTCCTTACCGTATTGTATATTCTATCGAAGACAAGGCGCTGGTGGTCTATGTCGTCAAGGTAGGACATCGTGGAAGTGTCTACCGGTAGTTGATACCCTTCTGGAATTTTCCTTGAACTTGCTTGAAAGATCATCCGTTTTGCGGGTGGTTTTTTTATTATTCGCGTGGGGTTATGGATTTTGGTCTTCAGGTGGCTCTGATCACGACCAAGGTGACATCGTCTTCCTGGGTTGTGCCCTGACAATGGTGGGCCGATCTTCGATGCGGGCTTGCAGGTGCAGGCAGGTTTTTGCCATGGCGACAAAGAGGCCGGAGTAGAACCCGTGTCCGGTGACATCGCCAATGATGACGCCGACCTGGTCTTTGTTGAGGATCTGGTAATCGTAGTAGTCTCCGCCGACATCGGTGGCCGGTTGGCAGAATCCTGAGATTTCGAAGGTATTGGTGATCAGATCTTCTGAAGGCAGCATGCCCATTTGGATTTCGTGGGCGCGCTTGATATCTTGCTGCCAGCGCTCCCGTTCCAGTCCAGCAGATACCTGGGTTTCGACGTCTTCTCGCAGTTTGCCCAGCAGGA
>JAPUJS010000498.1 GCA_027296045.1 bacterium
CTATGCTGGGGCAGCGAATGGGGCTTGTCGGGATGCCAGCCCACATAGCTGATCGGACTGACCGGCAACGTACGCACCTGCACGCCCCCAAACCGCAAATCGGATCCTAAAAGCTCGACCAGCACGCCGAAATACCCCGGATGATCGGCCAGATCTACAAAGGCGTCATCCTGTTCAAGCGGCTTGGGAATGTCAAAAAACGCCCCCGGACGATCGCAGGATGCCACCTCCTCAAGCCAGTCTTCCTTGGCCGCCTCGGCGTGCCGATCGAATGCTGTCTGGAGCCGTTTCAAATCTTCGCCTGAATAGGCCTCTTCCACCACCACATAACCCTCTTCCTCCCAGTGCTCGCGCAATGTGCCGGTTGCACCATTCATAGGACTGCCTCCTTTTCAAGATTGATATACGACAGCGTCGAATACTCACATATCTGGAAATCGCAGCACGCGCTTTGCCGTGCCGCCCATAATAGCCTCTCGATCCGGGGGTGTCAAATCGGGCAACAATTCATCGACCACCTGCGCCATTTTATCGTAGCCCGGATCGTCTACAATCCACGGAAAATCTGTCGCCCACATCAACCGGTCAGCCCCAAACCCCTGGATGCGCGTTTTGGGAATATGCAGCCTTTCGTGCCATTCAGTCAAATCGCGGTAGGGCCACGCTTCCTTGCTAAAGGCATATTGCCCCGACAGATGCACGCAAACATTTTCGTACTGGTGCAGCCCGAAAGTCGCATACCGGGTCTGGGGTGGAAATTGACTGAATTCCACCTGGGGACGCCCTTTTTCATCCCAGCTGAAACCGCCCGCACCCGGGCAGGCCAGCATATGGTTGAACACCACCCGCACCTCCGGAAACGCATCGATGAGAAAGGTCACCGTATGCGCATCCACCGCCCGGGGATAGAGCCAGAGCACATAGTCCTTTTTTGCCGCGTGCTTCCAGATTGCATAGGTCTTGAAAGTACGCACGTCCATCTCAGCAAGCGGGTCTCTGGGCCCGCCGATGTGCGAAAGTCGGAACCCGATGATCCCTCCCCCCTCCGTCAACCGGTCCATGTGGTCTTCGGGCGATGGCACATCCTCGGGAATCAATCCGATGCCCAGGAACCGTCCGGGATAGGCCCTCAAACAGTGCTGCAAATACCGATGGTGTTCCAGATTGCGGCCTCCGATCTGGACCAGCACGGCCTGATCCACCCCGCAGGATTCCATCTCTCCCAAAAGCTTCTCCACCGGTTCTTCCCGATCGGCTGGAAGCTGCTGGCTGACCTCTCTGGGAAACTCGCGCGAGTTTCTGGCAAACACATGGACGTGTGCGTCGATCATCTTAAAAATACCTCCGATCTATATGGTCTTCGGGTCTTATCCCGACCCTGCCCTAAGAAAACCCTCCAGACCTGTGATTGTCAAGGACTTTGCGTGCAAAAGGCAGCGAATTTCCGAGCCTTCAAGTTGAGTCCCTTCAAATTCCTAAAAAAATCAGCGATCCTCACATCCGCCCGAACAGCTCCACCACCCACACCGTGCCGTGGGCGCGAGCAACAGCCACCCCCATCGTATTCCACTGTTCCGACAGAATCGCTCGACGGTGGCCTGCACTCATCATCAGTTGCCAGTGCACCTCCTCAATAGAAGGACCCGATCCCAGGTTTTCCCCGACTGAAAAAATGGTCACCTGCCGATCCCGCAACTGCTGGCCCACCCGCTGCCCTATTGGAGAAAGGTGGGAGAGAAATCCCGACGCGAGGAGTTCCGTCAACCGGTCCTCCGCCATCCAGGTCAATTGCATGTTTTCCTGCAGCCTTCTCCTGTTCATTCCCATCCGGACGCTATCAATCAGCGCCAACAGCCGTTCGGCCGCCAGGTCGGACCCCGGATAGGGGGGAATCTCCACAACCACCGTATCCATCGGTTCGGGGTTCCCCACCGTCACCCTGCGGTCCATCACCGTTCTCACATCGGCTTCACCCACTTCGGCCATGACTTGCACCTGATAGGGACCCGGTCGGCCGACCCGAATGCGGCCTTGAAACCGCCCTTTTCTCGGAAAAGCCGTTTCCCAAACCACATGCCCGTCGGGCACCCTGAATGCGGCAAAATAGATCCGACGCACCGAATCCGACACCGTCCCCGTAAGCGTAATCCGTGCCCCTGGTGCCGCAGCCTCCGGAATGTTGTCCACCCGGACGAGGGTCTCAAATATTTCCCCCCTGTACCGGTAGGGATCGGCAGACACCCACCGGTGCCGACCATCTGGAAACGACTCGAACCGATCCCCGCCTGCCCGGGTGTGGACCCGTCGCCCGTCCGGGAAAACCTCCAGACTCCTGTCCCCCTTGCCCCAGACCACCCATCGGCCGTCTGAATGATACTCCATCGTAGTCCCGTCTACTTTTCGTCGCACCTGCCGCCCGTCCGGATACACCTCTACCACGGTCCCATCCGGATATTGCACCCGCGCCCTGCCCTCTGCCTGCTTGATCATCTCGGTGCCGTCGCCATAAATCATCCGCATCTGTCCGGTCGGCATCACCTCCAGCACCTCGCCCGAGGGATTGCGCTGGACTTTGCGCCCGTCCGGGAAAACCTCGATCACCGTCCCATCCGGCAACCGGGCTATTTCCCGGTGGTCGGGATACCGGGTCACTTCCTGTCCGTCGGGCATTCGTGCTACGGTTCGCCCGTCCGGATAATGCATTTCCCGAACGCCTGTCGAATCGATCACTTCCTTACGCCCATCCGGATACAGCACCTGCCGGGCCCCGCTGGCAAATACCGTGCGTTCTGTTCCGTCTTCCAGCACCGTCTGCCGGGTTCCATTGGGCCACTCATAAAGCTTTCGACCATCCGGATAAATTGTTGTCCGGTTGCCCGATTTAAAAAACCACACTTCCCGACCATCTTCACGCACCACCCGGCGATTGCCCGCCGAATCCAGACGCTCGATCAGGCCGTCTGGATAGCGAATCTCTTTCACCTGGCCCGGAAATTCTACCTCCACCCTGCCGTCGGGATATTCCATCCGCTGCCGCCCGTCGGGATAGGTGGTCCAAACCCGGCCGTCCGGATATTCCCGCTTCCGAATCCCTGATCCCGGATCCGCCTTTGTACGGGGCCTCGCCCAGACCCCGGCCAGCACGCGCAAATAACCTTCTGGCGCGAGTCTTAAAGCACTGCCTGCTTTAAAGGCGGCCGATCGGTCAAACAAAAACCGGTATACCTCCACGGCATCTTCCATCGCCTCCCGTTTTTGCACGGGCTTCCCCACCGCACTCAAAATCCGGTCGTACCTACCCGGATGCATCTGTAAAAACAAAAACCGAAACCCGGCCAGCGTCCGATCTGCTCCGTTTTCCTTCTGTGTCACCTTCCCGTGCCCCAACACCACCGCCGTCATCACCCCCCGCTCTGTCCAGCCCGGCGCGATCAACCCCCGGCTCAGATGGTACGTCCGCCCCTGCCAGTCGATCTCCAGATCTCGAACCTCACGCAGCGTATCCATTTGCACCGAGTAGGTCAGATGGGGCACCACGATCTGATCGCCCGGCAACACCTCGGGTGCCTCATTTAGGGGCCATTTTTGAATCTCCCTGTAATCGATCTCCCCGGGGATATCGGCAGGCACCCGGATCAGCCGGGCAATCGGGGTATCGGCTTCCGACAAAAACCCACCTGCGGCGGCCACATAGTCTATTGTTTGCCAGTGTGGGCGATAAACATAATCGCCGGGTTTCTCCACAGCGCCCAAAACCGACACCTGTTCGCCGGGCCGACATCCCAGCACCCCGGCCAGCAGCAAAATCGTGAGGTTGACCCACCGCATCGTTCATCCCGATCCATAAGGATTGAAATCGTCTTGCTTTTCTGGAAGGATAACCAGATCCTGAAACCTGTCAACTGCTTTGTGGCCTGCCAAACTGCTTGACCCGTGTACGCCCTGGTTTTAAATTAGCCCGACGGTCGGCCCTTTCAAAACACAAATAATGTCTCTGGGGTTGGCACCCGGGCCTGTCCTGACCCATCCAGATTTCCGCAGTCCGACACGATCCACCTGCACATAAGGAATACTCCATGCGCATTGAAGACCTCGACACCCCCGCTCTCACCATCGACCTGGACATCCTGGAACAGAACATCCGGACGGTCCAGGAATCCTGTCGCAAGCACGACATCCCCTTAAGGGTCCACACCAAAACCCACAAAACCCCCGCCATCGCCCACATGCAGCTCCGGGCCGGCGCCATTGGCATTGTCTGCCAGAAAGTGGGCGAAGCAGAAATTATGGTCTCTGCCGGGATCGACGACATCCTCATCCCCTACAATATCGTGGGCAAGCAAAAAGTCGAACGCCTCATCCGCCTTTGCAAACGCGCCACACTCACCGTGGCCTGCGATTCCGAAATCACCGCCCTGGGTATCTCCGAACTCGCCGAGGCCGAAGGCATCCAGGTCCGCACCCTCATCGAACTCAACACCGGCGGCAACCGCTGTGGCGTCCAATCGCCCGAAGCGGCCCTCGAACTGGCGCAAAAAATCACCGCCATGCCCGGCCTGAGCTTCCAGGGCATCATGACGTATCCCAGCCGCGAGCAGGCCAAACCCTTTTTAGACAAAACCCGCAGCCTTCTGGAAGAAGCCGGAATTCCCGTCCACACCATTTCGGGCGGCGGCACCGGCTCCGAGGCCGTCTCCAAAGCCATCGGCTGCACCGAAGCCCGCATCGGTTCCTACGTCTTTGAAGGCCCCACCCGCATCAACCGCAACAACAACCCGCCCAACCCCCAAACCTGTGCCGAACGTATGATCGTCACCGTTGTCAGCACCCCCACCCCCGACCGCATCATCATCGACGGCGGCAAAAAAACCTTCACCAACGACAGAGAAACCCCCTACGGCCATATCGTCGAATACCCCGAAGCCAAAATTTCCGCCATGTCCGTCGAACACGGCCACGTGGACGTCAGCAATTGCCACCACACCTTCACCGTTGGCGACCGCCTCTCTGTCATCCCCCAGCACCAGGGCATGGTCACCAACCTTCACGACGAGGTCTACGCGGTTCGCAACGGCGTGGTAGAAGCCATCTGGCAGGTGGGGGGACGCGGGAAAGTCAAGTAGCCATTCCGGCCTTATAACGCGGATATTTAGGAATGTGAGCATGGGAGATTATTTGCATTCGCTCAGAGTGCTCTGGTCGTGCAAGAGGGCTAAAACGCTC
>JAPUJS010000499.1 GCA_027296045.1 bacterium
TATTCCCCCTGTTTGGCCTATGGCTCTTGCGCCAAGCAATTCTCTAACCGGAAATTACTGCCCTGTATAGGAAATAAGCGGCTTCTCCAAATAAAGAGGCCGCTTTTCGTCACACAATATGGAGCAAATCTGGACCCTCTCCGTCTCCCCGTAAATCTTCCCCCACCTCCTTCGGTTTTGCCCAGATATCCCAATCGTAATTTTTATTCTCGTGCATCGGATCCACCAGGTCCCGGATGCCGTGCAGGTCCTCACTTTCCGGATCTTCCGCCTTCTGCAGCCAAAGGTAAACCTGATCGGCCGGGAAATGGAGTTCCCCCACCGGCTTGCCCGCACCGTTATACGTGCGAATCCGCACCATCATCATCGTCTGTCACTCCTTGTGAATTTCTCCATGCCTCTATAGAATATAAAAAAACAAAAAGACACACCACCCAAAAGATGGCATACCCCACGGGAGAAAACACAGATAGGGATGGTAAGCCCAATGAGCGGGCGGCTTATGATTCAAAAACCTTGACGCCGTCCGCTCATTTTTATAAATTGAAACGATTGTATGAAACAAACGTTTGATTGATACGTCTAACCAGTAGAAAGTGAGCTATCATGTCCCCTGCCGACACCCGAGAACGATTGCTGGATGCCGCTCAGCGCCTGTTTGTGCAAAACGGCGTCCGTGCGACATCCCTCCGATCCATCACAACCGAAGCCGACGCCAACCTGGCCTCGGTCAACTACTACTTCGGTTCCAAGGAAATCATGGTCCAGGCGGTTTTTTCCCGGTGGCTGGAGCCCCTCAACAAAGACCGCCTAAAATGGCTCGATCGGGTCGAAGAGGAGGCCGGAGACGGTCCTCTGGAAGTGGAAGCCGTGCTTGGGGCCTTTCTGGGGCCCACATTCCACATGATGCGCGATGAAAGGGCCCGCGACTTCCCCTGTCTCTTCGGACGGCTTCACGCCGAATCAGATGAACTCACCGCCGCCATCTTCGAGCAATTTCACGATGTCCAGGTCCGGTTCATCCAGGCTTTTCTCCGGGCACTCCCCCACCTCAATTTGCCCGAGTTGGCCTGGCGGATGCACTTCCTGATTGGTGCCATGGCCTACACGTTTGGGGCCGCCGACATTTTAAAATTCATTTCAAAAGGCCAATGCACCCTCTCCGACCTGGAAGGTGCTCTGAAACGCCTCATCGCCTTTTCCGCCGCAGGTCTAAAAGCCCCGGTCCCCAATCAAGGAGATACAACCCAATGAAACATATCTTCATCCTGATCCCCCTCTTCCTAACCGCTTGCGCTTCCGCACCCAGAGTCCGCCCCCCGGCCCTGGAGGTCGAAGTGCCCCAAACCTGGACCTCTGGTGCATTGTCGGATACCCCTCAGGACACCCTCTGGTGGACCCAATTTGGAGACGCGCGCCTGAATAGCCTGATCGCCGAAGCTTTCGACCACAACCACAACCTCCAGGCCACAGCCGCCCGGCTCCACGCCGCACAAGCCCAGGCCAAAATCGCCGGAGCCCCACTTTATCCCCAGCTTTCTGCAGGAGCCAACGGTTCCAAACGCAAACAAAACTTCATTGGCTTCCCGCTCCCTGGAAATCCCGACGGTGTCCCTTCTACTACCAGTAAAAGTTATGGTATCTCCCTCAACGCCTCCTGGGAAATCGACCTCTGGGGAAAACTCCGGGCCGGCCAGGCCGCTGCACTGGCCGCCTTTCAGGCCTCTCAGGCCAACCTTCAGGGAGCCCGCCTTTCCCTTGCCGCCCAAACGGCCAAAGCCTGGTTTGCTGCCATTGAAGCCAGGCGCCAGGCCGAACTTGCCCGGGCAACCGTCGAAAACTATCAAACCAGTTTCGAGCAAGTCCGAAATCGCTACAATCGGGGCATCCGTCCCTCCCTGGACCTGCGCCTCACCCAAGCCGATTACGCATCTGCCCTGGACCGCCTGCACCAGCGAGAACAGCTCTACGACCGCGCCGTCCGTCAACTGGAAATCCTCCTGGGCAAATACCCCCGGGCCTCGCTTTCGGTCACAGAAGATCTTCCCGTCACCCCCGATGAAGTACCTGCCGGTTTACCGGCCGACCTCATCTCCAGACGTCCCGACCTTGTCGCTGCCGAACGCCAATTGGCCGCTTCCCATGCCCAACTGGTCTCCGCACGCCGGGCCCTCTACCCGCGGATCAGCCTGACTGCCTCTGGCGGCACAATCAGCAATCAGCTCGGCGATCTGTTAAACGGCGATTTCAAAGTCTGGAGCATTGTAGGCAATATGTTGCAACCCCTCTTTCAGGGAGGACGCATTCGCGGCAATATCAACCTGGCCAAATCCCGCGCAGACGAAACCCTCGCCCTGTATGCCCAGAGCGTGCTTCGAGCCTATGCCGAAGTCGAACTGGCCCTGGCCGCCGAAAACTTCCTGGGCCAACGCCAGGCTGCGCTTGAAACGGCCACCGAACAATCGCTGGCTGCCCGCAGCCTGGCCGAAGACCGGTATAACCGTGGGTTGAGCGACCTGATCACCATGCTCTCTGCCCAGCGGATCGCCTATCAGGCCGAAAGCCAGCTCCTGACCGTGCGCAGACTTCGTCTGGAAGCTCGCATCAACCTGCACCTCGCCCTTGGGGGCGGATTTACAAGAGAAACCTTGTGGTCTTCAAACGCCACTCCAACGGGAGCACCCGTCCAATGAGCCGTAAAATCCTCTTTCCAATTCTTGTCCTTATTTTGGGCGTGATGGGTACCATAGCCCTGGTCCAAAGCAGGGCCCCCATCCAAACCCAGTCCCCAGAAATACCGCCTCCCCTGGTCCGTGTGATGTCGGTCAAATCCCAGGACCTACAACTCACCGTCACGGCCCAGGGAAGCGTCATGCCTCGCACCGAAAGCACCCTGGTTGCCCAGGTGGCCGGACAAATTATTTCAGTCTCCTCCGCCTTTGCCAGCGGCGGGTTCTTTGAAGCCGGGGATATTTTACTCAACATCGATCCCAGAGATTACGGCGTGGCCGTTTCCCAGGCCCAATCCAGAGTCGCACAGGCCGAACTTCGTTATGTCAGAGAGCGGGAAGAAGCCCAGATTGCGCAAGAAGAATGGGAGCGTCTGGGCAATGAGAGCCCCCCCAGTTCCCTGGTCCTTCGCAAACCCCAGCTTGCCGGCGCCAGAGCTGCCCTCGACGCTGCCAGGGCTTCTCTTGCCCAGGCCGAACTCAACCTGGATCGCACCTTTATCAGGACACCTTTCGCAGGCAGGGTACGCACCAAAAGTGCTGACATCGGCCAATACGTGAACCCCGGCATCCCGCTTGCACGGATCTATGCCGTCGACTATGCCGAAGTCCGATTGCCCCTGCCCGACGACCAGCTGGCCTACCTGGACCTATCCTTCAACTTCCGAGGAGATACCGGTCAGGCCCAGCAGCCCGATGTGTTTCTGCACACCACCTTCGCCGGCCAGCGCCATAGCTGGCAGGGCAAAATCGTCCGGATCGAAGGCGAAATCGACGCCCAAAGCCGCATGGTTCACCTGGTCGCCCAGGTCGAGAACCCGTATGGAAAGGGCGACAACCCCAACCGCCCGCCTCTGGCGGTGGGAATGTTTGTCCAGGCCGAAATCCTGGGCAAAACGGTCCGGAAAATCGTTCTGCTCCCAAGAACCGCTCTGCGCGGCCAGGATCAGGTCCTGGTTGTTTCCAACGGACGCCTGCACTTCCGCACCATCGGCATCGTACGCGCCGATGCCGAGCAAATTATTGTCCGCTCCGGCCTTAGCAACGGCGAACAGGTCTGCCTCTCTCCCCTGGACGCAGTGGTCGACGGAATGCGCGTCCGAATGGTCAGTGAAGCCCCACCTGAAAAAGTGGCCCTGACCAAAACGGGAGGTGTCCAATGAAACGCGCCCTGGCCTGGTTTGCCGAAAACCGCGTAGCCGCCAACCTCTTGATGGTTCTCATCCTCGGCGGCGGCCTGTTCATGATCCCCAATATCATCCTGGAAGTCTTTCCCGAATTTTCCGCCGACACCATCAACATCTCCGTCATCTACCGGGGCGCTGCGCCCGAAGAAGTAGCAGAAGCCGTCTGCGTGCGTGTCGAAGAAGCCGTTCAGGGCCTGGAAGGCATCAAGCGCATCACCTCTATCGCTTCTGAAAACAGCGGATCGGTCAATATCGAAGTCCTGCCCGGCACCGATTTACGCAAGCTCCTGGACGATGTCAAAACCCGGGTCGATGCGATTGACACCTTCCCGGATGAAACCGAAAAACCCATTGTCAGAGAAGTCGTGCTGCGCCGTCAGGTCATCAATGTGGCCGTTTCAGGCCCGGCCGACGAAGCCACACTCAAATCTCTGGGCGAGCAGGTGCGCGATGACATCTCCGCCATTCCGGGCATCTCCCAGGTCAAACTTACCTCCGCCCGCCCCTATGAAGTCTCCATCGAAGTATCCGAAAACGCCCTGAGGAGCTTTGGCCTCACCTTCGATGAGGTCGCCCGTGCCGTGCGCCGATCTTCCATCGACCTTCCGGGCGGCTCCATCCGCACATCGGGAGGCGAAATCCTGCTTCGAACCAAAGGCCAGGCCTACCGCGGCCCCGAATTCGAATCGATCGTGATTCGCACCCGCCCCGACGGCACCCATCTCACCCTCAAAGATGTTGCCACCGTCGTGGACGGTTTTGCCGAAACCGATCAATCCGCCCGATTTGACGGACACCCCTCTGTCATCGTCGTCGTCTTCCGGGTTGGCGACGAAAACGCCCTGGCCATTTCCAACAATGTGAACAAATACGTTGAAGAAGCCCAACTCCGGATGCCCGAAGGCATTGCCATCACCACTTTCATCGATTTTTCCCGCATCTTGAACAGCCGTCTGGACCTGATGTTGCGCAACGGCCGGGCCGGGTTCATCCTTGTCTTCATCGCCCTGGCCCTCCTCCTGCGCCTCCGCCTCGCCTTCTGGGTCGCCCTCGGCATCCCCATTTCCTTCCTGGGTGCTATCAGCATGATGCCCACCGTCGGTGCCACCATCAATCTCCTGTCCCTCTTCGCCTTTATCGTTGTCCTGGGCATCGTTGTGGACGACGCAATCATCATTGGCGAAAACATATTCCGCCACCTCCAGATGGGGAAAAGTGGTCTCAAAGCAGCCATCGACGGCGTGCAGGAAGTATCTGTTCCCGTCATCTTTGCCGTCCTCACTTCCATCGCGGCATTCTCCCCCTTGCTCATGGTGGGTGGCACCTTTGGAAAATTTATGAGAATCATCCCACAAATTGTCATCCTTACCCTGTGCTTCTCCCTGATCGAGTCCCTGCTGATCCTGCCGGCCCACCTGGCACACTCCAAAATAGGGGGCTCCAAAGAGGACGATTCCAGAAGACGCCGGGGTCTGTTCGGCCGCATTGCCGGTGCCTGGACCCGATTTCAAAATCGCTTTTCCGATGGGATGGAACGGTTTATTCAAAACGTCTATCAACCTGTTTTGGACCGTACCCTGGAATGGCGCTACCTTACCATTGCCACCGGCCTGACCATACTGATGCTCACCGTGGGTTTGATTGCAGGCGGTCGGATCGGCTTTCTGTTTTTCCCCAACGTCGACGCCGACAATGTGGCTGCCATTCTCACCATGCCGCAAGGCACCCCCGTTGATGTCACGGCAGAGGCCATCAAACAACTGGAAAAAGCTGCCCTGCAACTCCAAAAAGAATACGAATCGGAAACCAACCAACCGGTGTTCCGCCACATCATTGCCTCCATCGGCGAACAACCCTTTCGGGCGAGCCAGAACCAGAACAACGGCAACACTGCCAGCTTTTCTGCCGCCCACCTCGGGGAAATCAACATCGAACTCGAACCCTCCGAAATACGGGGCGTGGGATCCACCGAAATCGCCGAGCGGTGGCGCGAACTGACCGGGCCCATTCCCGATGCGGTCGAACTCATCTACACATCGTCCCTGTTCTCGGCCGGCGAAGCCATCCACATCCAGTTCCGGGGTCCCGATTATGACGAACTCCAAACGGTTGCCCAGAAGTTCAAGGACAAACTCAGAACCTATCCCGGGGTAAACGAAATTGCCGATACCTTCCGGCCGGGCAAAAAGGAAGTCAAACTCTCGCTGACCAAGCAGGCCGAAACCCTCGGCCTCACCCTGTCGGACCTTGCACGACAGGTCCGACAGGCCTTCTACGGAGAAGAGGCCCAGCGCATTCAACGGGGCCGCGATGACATCCGCGTGATGGTGCGTTATCCTGCCAAAGACCGTCGCTCCCTGGGAAACCTGGAGAACATGCGCATCCGAACGCCCAACGGCGGTGAAGTGCCCTTCTCCCTGGCCGCTGAGGCGGACCTGGGGCGGGGCTTTGCCTCGATCCGACGGTCGGACCGCCAGAAAGCCATCAGTGTCATGGCCAACGTGGACCAGAGCAAGGCCAACGCCAACGAAATTCTGGCCGACGTCACTGCCAACTTTCTGCCCCAACTCATGGCCGACCACCCCCGGATTCGCTATTCCTTCGAAGGAGAACAACGCCAGCAACAGGAAACCCTGAGTGGACTTGCCGAGAGTTTCGGCCTGGCCCTCCTGATCATCTACATCCTTCTGGCCGTTCCCTTTAAATCCTATGTACAACCTCTGATTGTTATGAGCGCCATTCCCTTTGGCCTCGTCGGTGCCGTCTGGGGCCACATCCTGATGGGCATGGACCTCACCATTCTCTCCATATTCGGCATTGTCGCCCTCACCGGCGTTGTGGTCAACGACTCCCTCGTGATGGTCGATTTTATCAACAGACGTCGGTTGGAAGACCCCGTTGTCGAAAATGCCATCCGGCAGGCCGGTGCCGTCCGTTTCCGCCCCATTATCCTTACATCCATCACCACATTTGCCAGCCTCATCCCCTTGCTGCTCGAAAAAAGCCTCCAGGCCCAATTCCTCATTCCAATGGCCACCTCTTTGGGCTTCGGTGTCCTCTTTGCCACCCTCATCACCCTCATTCTGGTTCCGGTGGCCTACGACATCCTGGAAGATGTAAAAATCGGCGTTTCCCGCCTTCTGGGGCGGGCTTCCGGAGATCACGCAAATCTGGATCAAGCCGCTTAACCCCATATATTTGAAGAAGATATGAAGATCGGCGTTTCCCGCCTTCTGGGGCGGGCTTCCGAAGATCATGCAAATCTGGATCAAGCCGCTTAACCCCATATATTTGAAAAGGATAAAAGAAGCAAAAAACGGTTAGGACTTGCCGTTCTTTGCTTCTTTTTTTATCTTTAGCCCAAAGCTTGAACAACAGACCCCCAAAGGAGCATTTCGGACATGGCACTCCAGGCCACCACCCTTGAAGAAACCTACCAGGAGATGGCGGACAAACTCGAAGGCATTGTCCCCGATATCGAACTCCGCTACAAGGCCGAACTGGTCTACGAGATCAACAAAATCAAAAAGGAACGGGGTGCCATCATTTTGGGGCACAACTACATGGAACCTGCCCTCTACCACTCCGTCCCCGATGTGGTGGGCGACTCCCTCGCACTGAGTCGCAAAGCGGCCGAAACAGATTGTGATCCCATTGTTTTTTGCGGCGTTCGGTTTATGGCCGAAACCGCCAAAATCCTGAATCCCGACAAAACCGTTCTCCTGCCAGCCAAAGAAGCCGGCTGCTCCCTGGCCGCCAGTATCACAGCCGAGGACGTGCGCAATTTAAAACAACAATTCCCCGGCGTGCCGGTTATCACCTACATCAACACCTATGCCGATGTCAAGGCAGAATGTGACATCTGCTGCACCTCTGGCAACGCCGCCAAGGTTGCAGAATCGTTCGATTCCGACACCATCATCTTTTTGCCCGACGAATACCTGGCAGCCAATATTGCCGACGAAACCGACAAAAAGGTCATCTTCCCAACCCTGGAAACCATCGGCAATCCCAAACCTGGCCTGGACTATCAGATGATCGGCTGGCACGGCCGCTGCGAAGTCCACGAACAATTTACTGTCCAGGACATCGAAAATGTCCGTGCACAGTTCCCCGATGTCTTCGTCCTGGCCCACCCAGAATGCAGCCCGGAAGTCGTTGCCGCATCGGATTACTCGGGCAGTACGTCTCGCATGATTGATGTGGTTCGCGAATCCGAAAACTCTCGATTTTTATTGATGACCGAATGCAGCATGGGCGACAACATCACCGCCGAAAACCCCGATAAAAAAATGGTCGGCCTTTGCAGCATCCGTTGCCCTCACATGAACCAGATCACCCTGGAAGACACCTTGAATGCCCTTCAGAACAACGAGCGTATCATCGAAGTGCCCGAAGACATTCGCATCCGAGCAAAACGATCTCTAGATCGCATGCTCGAAATCCGGTAGACAGACCAAAACACAAAAAAAGGGGATGGTTAGAACGCAAATCAGACGTTTAAAGCAGTTAAATGGAGAGATCAGGGTTCTTTTTGATACCCGGACCCCTAGCGTTAAGGCAGCCTAAAACGGGCTTGAAATATCGCGTAATATGCTGGTAGAAGTATTCTGCCCCCAGGGATTGAAACCCGGGGGCTTTTTTAAGGAATACAATGAAGACCAATCACAAGGTGATTTTTCAAGACGCAAGCGATTTAAGCTCCATACCTTCTCATAGCGTTGACCTGGTCGTTACCTCACCGCCATATCCAATGATTGGGATGTGGGATGAGATGTTTTGTAGTCAAGATTCGGCAATTGAGAGTGCATTGGATGAGGGGGATGGTAGGTCAGCCTTTGATTTAATGCACAATACCCTGAATCCTGTCTGGAGCGAAATCCATCGGGTGTTAAAGGGTGGTCGGTTCGTCTGCATCAATATAGGGGATGCTACAAGAAAAATCGGACAAGATTTTCAGCTCTATTCAAATCATAGCCGAATCCTGAATTACCTTCTCAGTCTTGGTTTCTCAGCACTACCGGATATTCTATGGAGGAAGCAGACCAACGCTCCTAATAAATTTATGGGGTCTGGTATGCTACCGGCGGGGGCTTACGTGACTCTTGAGCACGAATATGTATTGATTCTACGAAAGGGTTCTAAGCGGGTCTTTAAGACCTGGGAAGAGAAGCGAAATCGACAAGAGAGCGCCATTTTCTGGGAGGAAAGGAACAAGTGGTATTCGGATATTTGGATGGACCTGAAAGGGGCTGCACAGGATCTTTCTGATAAGATGTCGAGACTACGAAGTGCTGCCTTTCCCTTTGAGTTGCCTATGCGCCTGATAAATATGTATTCAGTAAGAGGAGATGTTGTCCTTGATCCCTTCTTAGGAACCGGCACAACCTGTATCGCATCCATGGTTGCAGGAAGAAACAGTATAGGATTCGAGATTGATTCGGCCTTCGAGGATCCGTTCCACTCAATGGCTGATGATCTCGTTGGATTTGCAAATGAATACATGGAACAGAGACTCAGACAGCATATACTCTTTGTGAGGGATCGTTTGTCCTTACAGAAGCCAATTAAATATACTAACTCGCATTATGGATTTCCCGTGACGACACGCCAAGAGCAGCAGCTCATATTATACAATCTACTGGAGGTGGTGGATGTAGGAACGGATGCCTTTGAGGTCAGTTATCAGACTTCACC
>JAPUJS010000005.1 GCA_027296045.1 bacterium
GTGGTGCCGACCGACACGGTCGGCCAGTTTGTGAAGCACGATTTGCAAGTCATTCCAATGTCTTCGCGGGCGTTTCGCAGATATCAAAATGCCTATGTGTATTTTGAGATTTACAATTTGAAACGCGATTCTTTTGGACAAAGCAAGTATCGTGTGGAATATACCATTCGGTCTTTTAAAGAGCGGGCGATTCCTGCAAAGGTGTTGCACGGCCTGGGGCGGCTGTTGCGCCTGGTGGAGAAAGATCAGGAGATTGTTATCGCGTATGAACAGACTGGCAGGCAATCGGACGAGGTTTCCTATGTGGAACTGGATTTGAAAGAGACCGAGCCGGGTGGACAACTGGTGCGTGTGAAGGTGGTGGATTTGCTGGCGGAGCGGGAAACGGAAAAAGAAATTCAGTTTAAGATTGTGCCGTAGGCCACAGGAGAGGGCCTTTTGATGACAGAATTTTCGCAACTTCCTTCGGTTGACCGGATTCTTTCCGAACCTGGTGTGGCGGCCCTGCAGGGCCGTTGCAACGGATCGCTCCTGGCAGATCTTGCCCGAGAAGCCGTGGATGGATTGCGAAACGGGATGCGGACCGGCAGGGTGTCGGGAGATCGAGATGCGCTGGTCGGACAGGCGGTGCAGGCAGTACAGCAGGGATTGGAGGAAGTGCTGGCACCCCGGTTGAAGCGCGTGATCAATGCGACCGGAGTTATTTTGCACACAAATTTGGGCCGGGCACCGATGCCGAAGGAAGCGGTGGAACAAATTGTACGTATTGCGGGGTATTACAGCAATCTGGAACTGGATCTGGGTTCCGGAAAGCGGGGTTCCCGCACGAGTTTGGTGGAGGGATTGTTGTGCGATTTGACCGGGGCGGAAGCCGCAGCAATTGTAAACAACAATGCGGCGGCTGTGTTGCTTGTCCTGAATACGCTGGCACAGGGAAAGGAAGCGGTTATCTCACGGGGGGAATTGATTGAGATCGGCGGGTCGTTTCGTATCCCCGATATTATGTCCCGCAGTGGGGCCAAAATGGTGGAGGTGGGCACGACAAACCGAACACACCTGAAAGATTTTGAAGGCGCGTTAAACGGCCACACCGGGTTGATGCTATCGGTGCATCCCAGCAATTTTCGGGTGCTCGGGTTTACAGCCGATGTACCCCTGGCAGATCTGGTGTGTTTGGGGCAACAACACGGGGTGCCTGTTGCACACGATCTGGGAGGGGGCGTGCTGATCGATCTGCAATCGTACGGATTGCCCTATGAACCGCTGGTGTCCGATAGTGTGCAGGCAGGTGCCGATGTGGTGACCTTTAGCGGCGATAAGATTTTGGGTGGGCCTCAGGCGGGTATTCTGGTCGGGAAAAAGGATGTGATTGGGCAGATTCGCAACAATCCCTTGATGCGGGCGCTTCGGTGTGGAAAATTGATCTATGCCGCTTTGGAGGCAACGCTGAAGCTGTATCTCAACCGAGAGCGCTTATTGGAGGTGCATCCGACCCTGAAAATGTTGACCGAACCGGTGGGCACACTCCGGAGGCGTGGCAGGCGGTTGGTGAAGCAGTTAAAAGGACTGGGGTTGGAGGTGCAGCTTGAGGAAACGGTTGGTCAGACCGGAAGCGGGGCGTTGCCGTTGGAGGAAATCCCGAGTCTGGCTGTGACGCTTTCCTGGCCGGGGCATTCTATTGAGGGGCTGGCCGAAGGGCTTCGTTCCCATTCTTTGCCAGTGATGGGCTATGTGCGCGACGATCGGCTGTTTCTGGATTTGCGGACGGTGCGGGGCGATGAGGTTGGGCCGATGGCAGAGGCGATTCGTTGGGCGGTGCGTCTATGTCGCACGTGATTATTGGTACAGCAGGTCATATTGACCACGGAAAGACGGCACTGGTGAAGGCAATTTCCGGGATTGATACCGATACGCTGCCCGAGGAACAGGCCCGAGGGATGACGATTGACATCGGGTTTGCCTATTGGAAGGACAATGTCACCATTATCGATGTGCCAGGCCATGAACGGTTTGTGAAAAATATGGTAACGGGGGTGTCCACCGTAGATCTGGCCCTTTTTGTTGTGGCGGCCGATGATGGGCCCATGCCGCAAACTCGTGAACACCTTGGGATTTTGAATTTGCTGGGGATACGCCAGGGGATTGTTGCGCTCACCAAATGCGATCTGGTGGAACCAGACTGGTTGGAACTGGTGATTGAGGAATTGGCGGAATTGTTTCAGGGCACTTTTTTAGAAGGCGCGCCTATTGTACCGGTTTCGTCCATTACAGGCGATGGTGTGGATGTGTTGCGTACCCTGATCGAAGATACGGTTGGTCGGGTAGAAGCCCGGCCCGATCGAGGGGTGTTTCGTTTACCGGTGGATCGGGTGTTTTCCGTCCGGGGGTTTGGCACGGTTGTTACCGGGACTGTACTTTCCGGCCAAGTGTCGGGCGGCGATGAATTGGTTTTGTTGCCTTCCGGGAAATCCGTCCGGGTTCGTGGGGTGCAAACCCATGGAAAAGCTGTGGATGTGGCCGAGGTTGGGGCCCGAGCAGCTGTGAATTTGGCGGGGGTGGAAGTCGAAGAGGTGGGGCGAGGGGATATTCTTTCCCAGGTGGGGTATTTTGAAACCACCTATATGATTGATGGTCGGTTGCACATGTTGCCGGATGCATCGGTTCCTTTGAAAAATCGGGATCGGGTACATCTCCACCTGGGGCCACGCGAGGTGTTGGCCCGGGTCGTGCTGCTGGAAAACGAAGAGCTTGGTCCCGGGCAAACACAACTGGTGCAGTTTCGATTGGAAGAACCCGGGGTGGCCGCACGGGGAGATCGTTTTGTGGTGCGTCGCTACTCTCCGGTAACGACGTTGGGTGGGGGGATGGTGCTGGATCCCCGGCCTGTGAAACATCGGAGATTTCGAGAGGATGTCAACCGGGCGTTGCGGGATCTGGAACAGGATGATCCCACACAGGTTTTGGGAGCTCGCTTGAAATCCGCTGGATTGAGGCCGCCGACAGACCAGAATCTGGCTTCGGAGATGGGGGTTGCCGTTGAAGAAGTAAGAGAACGCCTTCGGGATTTGGTGGCCGGGGAGAAAGCCGTGGAGTATGCACATTCGGGCGGGACCTATTTTGCCCACATGGAGGCCTGGCAAGATCTTCGCGACCGGATTGTGGTCGCACTCGAAACTTATCACGCCCAGAATCCGCTTCGCACGGGGGTTCAACGGAGGGAATTGGAGCAACTGGTTACGGGGAATCCGGATAGCAGGTTTTATGAGCGGGGCGTGGAATCTCTTTTGGAGTCGGATCTTTTAAAAGCAGAGGGCCCGCTGGTGAGCCTGGCGGATCATCGGATTCAATTGAGTGCGGAACAAGAAGCGGTTCGGGAAAATATTCTGGCTCGATTAAAAGAAGGGTTTAGCACCCCTGTGGATTTGAATGAGCTACCCGGTGCTGTGGGGGACAAGCCCGAGGTTGTGCAAAATGTGGTTGCAGCATTGCAGGCGATGGGGGATCTGGTGCGCCTCGAAGAGACCCTGCTGTTTCACCCGGATGTATTACAGGAGGTGGAAGGTCGTTTGGTGGACTTTTTGAAGGCCAACGGGGAGATCGAGGTGTCTGCTTTTCGGGATCTGGTGGATACGACCCGGAAGTATGCAGTGCCTCTGCTGAATTATTTCGACGGTCGGGGGGTGACGGTGCGGCAGGGGGATGTGAGGGTTTTAAAGGGCGGAGGTTGACAGAAACCAGGGGATCGTTTAGATTGGGGAATATGATGCGCGTGAAACCATTTTACATCCTTTTGTGGAGCCTGTTTTTTTGTTCCCTGGTGGGGGCACAGGAGGCTGTTATGTTAAAGACCTATCTGGATGGACAGGAAATCTCTCTGAAACCGGCATCCCGGTTGAGGCAGGATGGTGTATGGGTGCCTTTGGATGCCTTTTGCAATCTGATAGATGTAGAGGCCAAGGTGCTGGAGGACGGTGGTCCTCTGGCGGTTTGCCGCGATGACCTCTGCATTCCCTTAAATGGGGTTCAACAGGATACGGTTTCTTTTGATGGAACTCTATATGCTGCTCTGGAAGCTTTTGGCGAACCTCTTGGTCTTAAATGGTCTGTGGAGGGCAATATGTTGAACGTGACTTCTGGCAATGGGGAGCGTGTGGGGCTTGGTATTGGGCATCGGCCTCCGGCATTTACCTTGCCGGACCTGTATACGGGCGAACCGGTTTCTTTGAGCGATTACCGGGGCAAAAAGACGGTTTTTTATATGTGGGCGTCCTGGTGAGGATGCCGGGGCCAACTGCCTGGATGGCAGTCATTTTATCAAGCGCATCAGGATCAGGTAGACGTGGTGGTGATTGCCCAGGACGCCCAGGGGGCCGATGTGGCCAAGCCCTGGGTAGAAAAAGCCGGGGGAACCTATCGGGCGCTGTTGGATCAGCACAATGTGATTGGAAAGGCCTACAACCTCAAGTTTGTGCCGGTGGGCATTTTTGTGGATGAAGAGGGGCGGCTTGTCCGGGCCGTGGGAAGTGTGAATATTGACAAAGAAGGATTTCAGGAAGAACTGAATTCCTGGGTGACGACGGGGGGGATCCCGGAGGCCTGGATTGCAGCGGACAAGCAAGCGTTTCCAGTGGCGTTGACCCCAGAGGAACAGGAAGCGGACGCCCGGTTCCAACTGGCAATTGTCTTGTTAAAGCAGAAAAAGAAAGAGGAGGCAATTGGGGAATTGAAACGCGCGTTTCGGCTCGATCCAAAGAACTGGCTGATTCGGAAGCAACTCTGGGCTATCGAGACGCCGGAAGCGTTTTATGAGGGCAATGTGGATTTTGGGTGGCAGAAGGAACAGATGGCGCGGGAGGAAGCGGCGCTGGTAGGAGAACCCTAAACTGCAAAACCCCATGTTGCGGGAGTGGATGGGGAACTGGTGTCCCTCGCGGGCTTCAAACCCGTTGTAGTGTGCTAAGACCACGCTGGGTGGGTTCGATTCCCACACATTCCCGCCAATTTTCATTGTGGAGCGTTCTTAATATTGGAGCGCTCCACTCTTTTTACGGTATTGCAATTGACAAACTCGGAATGGACCGGTAGATTGCTTGGAAATAGGAGGGGTGGATTATGAAACGTCTGGTGTTTGTTTTTTCTACACTCTGTATCGTCGTTCAGACACCTGTGTGGGGCTGGTTGGCAAGCGGGCATGCCGTTTTAACGCGTGCCGCCGTGCGGACGCTGCCCGAAGAGATTCCCGCGTTCTTTCGTGCGGGAGAGGGGATCATTGCTCACCTGGTAAAAGATCCGGATGTGTCTAAGAATCGGGGCGCACCGTTTGTCCGGGGTGCCGAATATCCCGAGCATTTTCTGGACCGTGAATTTCTGGATGGATATGAGTTACCAAAGACCCGATACGAGTATATTCAGTTGTGCAACAAAGCCGGTGTTCTGTCCGAAAAAGTAGGATTTGTGCCTTATGCGGTGGCAGAATGGACAGAGCGTCTGGCCGTTGCGTTTGCAGAATATCGAAAGTGGCCCGAAAATGAAGCGATTCAGAGCAAGTGTTTGATTTATGCGGGATTTTTGGCACACTACTCGCAGGATATGTGCCAGCCGTTGCATCTGACCAAGCATTACAATGGTTGGATTGGAGCAGATGGTTCGGTTGCCCAGAAGGGGATTCATACCAAAGTGGACGGCCTTGTGGACTATTTCGAAATGAATCCGGATGATCTGGCAAAGGGGCTGAAAATTATCCCCCTGTCCGATTTGATGGGAGATATTTTCTTGCAGTTTCAAAGTGGATTCGACATGGTTGGCAAGGTCTATAAATTGGGGGAACAGATCCCGAAATTGGAAGATAAAAACTGGAAGTCGGTTCCCGAGGTGGTTGCATTTGCAACGGAGCGAACGCGGGCGTCGGTTCGTTTTACAGCACGGCTGTATTTAACGGCCTGGCATTTGTCGGAAAAGATTGAGCTGGGATG
>JAPUJS010000050.1 GCA_027296045.1 bacterium
GGGGGCTTGGCGGGAAGCGTTTAAGGCTTTGATACGATCCGGGTGCAGGTGGGCGTCCTGGAAGGGGACGGGCTGGTCCAGATATTGGGGGTTGCCGCGATAGATGTAATACAGGCGGCCCTCTGTATCCTGTCGGGCGTCGAGGGAGATTTTTTCTACGGTCCAGGTGGGAGAAACCGAGGTTCCGACCAGATAGGCAATCACGAGCGCGAGGGCAAAAATGATGAAATTTCTCGACCCTTTGAAATCTGTCATAATATCCCCCTGCAGGTGGGACTCGAAAGGGACAAACTTACATGGTTTGAAAAAAGCCTTATTCGAGGCTTCAGTGGGGCTGAAGTATAAGGAAATAAAGGAGATTTGTCAATTGAGTTGGGTAGGAGGTGTTTGTAGGAGAAAATGATTTGACTTTAGCAAAAAGTTTATATAAATTTATATGTCTTTTAAGTTTAGGTTGTTTGCCGTCCTGGTCACCTGATGTCCTGCCTGTGGTCGGGGGGCGCCTTATTTATTTTGAAAGGCAGGGCACCTGTCGGCTTTCGCGGATGGAGCCGAAAGACTCGTGGAGGGGAGGGTTGTATGGAACAAGATTTCCCACAGTGTTTGAAATGCAATGCGGGTATATTACTACCGCTGTCTGACTACGGACGGGAAGGGTCCTCCATTATGTACAAGGCCTGGGTGTGTAACAGTCCCGATTGTGGTTTTAACCTGAGGATTGACAACGGCGAAATCAGTATGGGTCGAAATATTAGTGAATCGTACAAGTAGCCGCGTTCGGCGGGGTTTTTCACCCCGCCGAATTTTCCTTCCTTCAAGTTGACAATTTTTTGACCGGTTCTCCAATTTTAACGGACTGGATTTACGATTTGGGACACCGGATTTTTCTTTTGTAAACTCCCAATATTCCCCTGCCAGCCAGTTTGTTGTTCGCTTCAACCCTTCTAACACAAAGGGGTTTGCCCCCTTTTTCGTGTCGGCCCGTGGCCCACTCGAAAACCACCTCAACGCCGGTGGCTGTTTTTTCCTTTCCCCTTTCCCTTTCCTTGAAATGTTTCGATGAGCGGTAAAACAGACGCTTCTGTGTTCTGGGACCAGCCTGTTCTGGGTATTGAAACGTCCTGCGACGAAACCGCTGCGGCGGTAACGGTGGACGGGCGAATTTTGTCGAATATCGTTTTTTCTCAGACCGAACACAGTTTATACGGCGGGGTGGTGCCAGAGCTGGCCTCTCGCAACCACGTGCGCAAGATTTTGCCCATTGTCCGGCAAGCCCTGGATGAGGCCGGGATGGATCTTCAGGGGTTGGGCGGCATTGCCGTGACGCAAGGGCCGGGGCTGGTTGGAAGTTTGCTGGTTGGAGTTTCGGCCGCAAAGGGCCTGGCGATGGGGGCCGAACTACCGCTTTTGGGCGTCCATCATATTGAGGGGCATTTATTTGCCGGGGTTCTGGAACACCCCGAACTGAGGCCGCCTTTTCTGGCCCTGGTGGTTTCCGGGGGGCACACCGAGTTGGTCTTTGTGTCCGAACTGGGAGTTTATGAGATATGGGGGCGCACCCGGGATGACGCGGCCGGCGAGGCCTTTGACAAGGTGGCAAAGCTTTTGGGGCTTCTGGAAGAAGGCCAGGTGACGCAGGGCGGCCCCCGGATCTCTGCCCTGGCAGCAGGTGGGAATCCCACGGCATTTCAATTTCCCCGGGCGCTGATGGGAACCGGGTCGTTTGATTTTAGTTTTAGCGGTGTGAAGACATCGGTGCTTTATCAGACCAGGGAGTTGTCGGAGGAGGAACGGCGGGACCGGTGTGCGGATATTTCCGCCAGTTTTCAGGCAGCGGTGGTGGATGTGCTGGTTCACAAAACCATCGAGGCCGCCATCGCTTCTGGGGTCGAACGCATTTTGATTACCGGGGGAGTGGCCGCAAATCGGTGTTTGAGGGGAGAGATGGAACACACGGCCCGGGATCGGGGATTGCAGGTTTTTTTTCCTACAATAAAGCTGTGTACGGATAATGCGGCCATGATTTCGGGTGTGGGATCGTTCCGGCTGGCCCGGGGAGAACGGTCGGGGTGGGATTTGAATGCAATACCGAGGGGGCTGCTGCCGGGGGTAAAAGACCGTGTTTCGTCCCGTTGACGTAGATCTGAATCTGACAGATGGCCTGTTGCTTGGCCTGCTGATCCCGCTTTGTCTTTTTGGGGTCTACCGGGTGTATCGTGCGGGGCGGGGTGGGCGGATCCGGGGATGGCTGATGGGATTGCGCGGGTTGACGTTTTTGCTCTTGCTGGTCTTGATGATGGAGCCCATTCTGGCTTTGACCGTACAGACCCGTCGATTGCCCCTGGTGGCGGTGCTGGTCGACGAGAGTGAAAGTATGCAGGTGGAGGCCCGGAAAGACACGGCACTTGCGCTGTTGCAGAACCCTGTTTTCGAGCGGTTGGCCCAAAAAGCCAGGGTTCGGTGGTTTGGGTTTTCCGATCGGGTGCGGGAATTTTATGCACTGGATACCCTGGGGTTTGATGGACGGGCAACCGATCTGGCCGGGGCCCTGGATGCACTTCGGGAAGAGACCCTTGGAGAAGGGCTGGTTTCGGTGGTGCTGATCTCCGACGGGGGCCAAAACCTGGGCGGGCGGCCCGAGCGGGCGGCCGAAGAGTTGGGCGCACCGGTTCTGGTTGTTGGGGTGGGCAATCCGGTCCCTCCCAGAGATGTTGCAGTGGTTTCTGCGGTGATGGACCCGCTGGGCTATGTGGGCCGCGAGCTGGCCCTGGAAGTTGGGGTTCGGGTAAGCGGCTATCCGGAAGGGCAGGCCCTGGTGGAAGTGATGGAGGGTGACCGGCGCGTGGGTGTCCAGCCGATTGTGTTGAGAGAGGGAGAACAGGGCGTTGTTTTTACACTGGTTCCCGATCGGGCCGGTCGACACGCCTATCGGGTGGCGATTGCGCCTCAAGGTGGAGAACAGTCGGTGGAGAACAATACGGTGGTGGTTTCCACCGAAATTCTGGAGAGTCGGGTGCGGGTTTTGATGGTGGGCGGCAGTCCCGACGCCGATCTGGCCTATCTGCGACGAATCCTGGAAGCCGATTCCAATCTGGATCTGGAGGTGGCGGTTGTAGACCGTTCGGGAGATGGGACGGTTCGGGCCCTGTTGGGCCGAAGCGAAGAACGGGAACTGGTCATTCTGGTAGATCTGCCCCACGCCGTACTTGCCGGACAGCCCGAGCAAGCGTTGACGCGTTTTGTAGAAGGGGGCGGTAGCTTGCTTGTGATTGGCGGCGAGCAGGCATTGAATCGAGGGTATGCGTCTTCGCCCCTGGCCAGGGCTTTGCCCCTTATCTGTTTGCAATCCCTCCATACGTTGCACACCGAGGCCTTTGTGTTGCAGGTGATGGGAGGATCTGCAAGACATCCGATTATGCGGCTGACGGATGACCCATTTGCAGATCAGGCGGCCTGGGAGGTGTTGCCGCCTTTGCTGGCCTACCAGATCAATGGTGGGCCCAGGCCGGGGGCGACGGTGTTGGCCTGGCATCCGACCAAACGGGTTGGGGGAAAGCCGATGCCTCTTGTGGCGGTGATGCGGCCCGGTGTGGGGAAATCGATGGTGGTGGGGCTGAGAACGTTTTGGCGGTATGGATTGATGATGTGGGGGATTGGGAAGACAGACGTTGTGGCACAGACTTTTTGGTCCCAATCTGTGCGCTGGTTGGTTTCCCGCGAAGATGTGTCCCGGGTTCGGGTGGTGGTGGATAAACCGGTTTATCGAAGCGGAGAGCCTGTGATGTTTCACGCCCAGGTCTTCGACGCCCTGTTAGAACCGCGTGAAGGTGCAACGGTGAAGGTTTCGGTGTCGGAGGGCACCGGGGTGCGGGAGGCGATTTTGAAAGACCGTGGAGGGGGGCGCTATGCCGGTCAAATGGGAGGATTTACCCAGGGTGATTATGCATTTGAAGTGGACGCAGAAGTAGGGGACCAGTCTTTGGGACGTGGGAAAGGGCATTTCACGATTGGGCAATACAGTCTGGAATATGAAGACGTCCGGATGAACCGGGCGTTGCTTACCGGGGTGGCCGAACGCAGTGGGGGGGCTTTTGTGCGGGTTGCAGCTAGTGTGGATTCCCTGGACGCCCTTGTGTTGGCACCCCAGCCGGTCACCATGCATTATAAATCCCGGTTGTGGGGGCAAACCTGGCCGTTTGTTGTCTTGCTTTTTTGTTTGGGGGTTGAGTGGACGGTGCGGCGCAGACGCGGGATGGTTTGATCCCAAAGGGTCAGAGATCCCCTCCCGCTTTGAGGGTTATGGTCATGAAAGGATTGGTTGGCTACTTGGCGGGATTTCTGGTGGGGCTTCCGACCCCTTTGTGGGGACAGGTGGTGTTGAGTGAAGTGATGTTTGATCCGGCAGGCAGCGAATTTTACGACGAGTTTGTGGAAGTTCAAAATGTGGGAGATCAAGCGGTCGATCTGACCGGATGGCGGGTGGGCGATGGGGAAGAGACCCATAGGATTGTGCCTGTTCGGGGAAGTTCTTTGATGTCTCCCGGGGCATTTGGCTTGATTTTGGATTCGGGCTATTTTGACCATTCTTCTTTGTATCACCCTTTGCCGGATGGGGTGTTGATCCTGACGGTGGACAGTCCCACCCTGGGGAGGGCAGGGTTGGATAATCTGCATTCGGAAAGGGTGGTCCTGATTGCTGCTTCCGGCGATACGGTGGCCACAATGGGGTATCGGCCGGGCAATTTGCCGGGGATTTCCAAAGAGAAAATCAATCCTGAAGCAGGCGATGGCGCGGATAACTGGGCCGATTCCCGGTGGATAGGAGGAACACCGGGCCGGATAAATAGCGTCAGTCCCAAGGTCGACGACCTGGTGCTGGAGCAGATTTCCAATACGCCTTTGATGCTTCCGTTCGGCCAGGACCAGGCATTTGCGCTCTTTGTGGCCAATGTCGGAAAACGGGTTGCCAAAGATTTTGACGTGCAGGTCTTGCAAAACGGGTGGGTGTGGAAGGGGGCGGATCTTGCCCCGGCAGATTCGGTGGTTGTTGCCGTTCCCATTCGATCGGGCAGTGCCGGCCGGTTTGCTTATGAGGCCGTTTTGCATTTTGAGGCAGATCAGGATACGACAAACAATCGGGTGATATGGGATGTGGTTTTGGGTGCTTCCCCGGGGGCCGTGGTGGTGAACGAGGTGATGTTTTTTCCCGAATCGGACGGTGTAGAATGGGTGGAGTTGTTGAATCGCTCCGAAAGGGAGTTGAATCTGGTTGGGTGGCAGGTGCAGGATAACCGGCCGGCCTCGGCTGCTGTGTTTGCAATGGGTTCGGTGGTGTTATCCCCGGGTGCTTTTGTGGTGGTGACCCAGGATGAAGACGGCTTTCGCCATCGGTTTCCTGATGTCGGCGCACCGGTATTGCGTTCCGAGCGCTGGCCCAGGTTGAACGACAATGGAGATGCTGTGGTGGTGAAAGATGGGACCGGGACCGTGGTGGATAGTATGGTGTATCACCGACGAGGCAATCGGGGGCAGTCCTGGGAACGAATCGATCCGATCCGGTCCAGTCTGGACGACGAAAATTGGTTGGGCAGTACGGATGTTCGGGGCGCATCTCCGGGTGTCCGGAACAGCGTTGCAGCCCCTGAAGATACGTCTCAGGTTCGCCTGGTAGTTTCTCCCAACCCGTTTCGGGAACAGGTCGAGATTACCTATACATTGCCCCTTGCACGGGCCCAGGTAAACCTGTGGGTGTTTGACCGTTTGGGACGGCAGGTGCGGGTTTTGTTAGAAGGCGAGGTTGGAGGCGGCAAGCGGCGTGTGATTTGGGACGGACTGGATGCGGGAGGCAGGACGTTGAAGCCGGGTATTTATATTGTTCATCTAGAGGCAGGTGCTTCGAATGGACGGGTGTTGCAAGCCCGGGCATCTGTTGTTTTGGCGAAAGGATTGGATTAGTCAGGGTCGAGGAAACTCGAAACTCAGTGACAGGAGGTGTTCCCCCACCTTTTTTGATTCATGCTGTGTTGATATCCCCATAACATCTCCCCTTCGATGAGGTACGAAAAGGTGTGATCTCATGAAAAAATCATCGAAGGCCGTTCAGAAAGTCCAGACAAAACGGTCTGAATTGCCCACACAGATTTTTGGGGTGCTGCTGATTGCCCTGGCTTTGCTGATGGCGGTCAGCCTGATTTCTCATTCGCCGGAAGACCCGCCCAATTCGAGCCGCCCGCCCGAATTGGCCGAAAATCTGGCCGGGTGGATCGGGGCACATTTGTCCTACTATTTGCTCTTTGGTGTTGGCTATGGCGCTTTTGTGCTCAATGCCCTGGTGTTGTTTTGGGGATGGAACCGATTCCGTCTGTTGCCCGTTCAAGCTTTGGTGAAGCACAGTTTGACCCTGCTGATACTGATGGTGCTCTATTGCGGGGCCACGGGTGTGCCTTCCAGGGGGAGGACGTATTTGGCCTGGCAATTGGGTGGCTGGGTGGGTGTTACGCTGTCTTCGGCTTTTCTGGTGCCCTATTTGGGGCGAATCGGGTCCTATATTTTTCTGAGCACGGTGTTGGTCGTGATGCTCATGGTGGTCACCGAGATCCCATTTAGCAAGATTCCAGACTTGGCGTGTCATGCCGGCCAGAAGGTCTGGGCTTTTGTCTATCGGATGGGCGTGGGTTTTGGACAGGAGTGCTTAAGGTTCAAGACCTGGGTTCTCAATTCTTGGAAAAATTGGCGGAAGAAAAGGCTTTTGGTTCAAAAGAAGCGGAATCAGCCCGAAGCGGACTTGATGTGGGCAGAAGAGGAGACGGAAGAGATCGAAGCTTTTGATGAACCGATTCCGATCGAAGCCTTTGAAGCCCAGCTGGCCGAAGAGGCGATGCTGGAGCCAGAGATTGGACCAGAACGGGAACCCGAACCTCCGATTGTTGCGCCCATTGTTGAAGCTCAGGTGGTGCGGGAAAAGGGGAAGGATAAAAAGAAATCGCAGTCCGATATCAACTATACGCTGCCGGATCTGGACCTTTTGGTGGACCCCCCCGAAGACGACGGGACGCTGGACCGGGAGTATCTTTTGGAGGGGGCGCAGATCCTGGAACACAGTTTGAATAGTTTCAATGTGAAGGGCAAGGTGGTTCAGGTGAATCCGGGACCCGTAATTACCTCCTATGAGGTAGAGCCAGCACCGGGTGTGAAGGTGAATAAGATTGTGGGGCTTGCAGATGACCTGGCACTGATGATGCGGGCCCGAAGCATTCGCATTCAAGCGCCCATTCCGGGCAAGGCCGCGGTGGGCATTGAGGTGCCAAACCCGGAGCCGGCGACCGTGTTTTTGAAGGAAATTCTGGAATCGCCGGGTTTTCAGAAATCGGATGCCAAGTTGCTGCTTGGACTGGGTAAAACAGCGACGGGCGAGCCTGTCGTGGCCGATTTGGCCAAGATGCCCCATCTGTTGATTGCCGGAGCGACCGGTGCCGGGAAATCGGGGTGTATCAATGCGCTGATTTGCAGCTTGTTGTTCCGAAATGCGCCGGATGAAGTGCGGTTTTTGATGGTCGATCCGAAGATGCTGGAGCTGTCGATTTACAACCATATTCCGCATTTGCTGGTGCCCACCGTAACCGAACCCAAGATGGCTTCGGAAGCGTTGAAGTGGGCGGTTTCCGAAATGGAAAATCGGTACCGAACCCTGGCTAAATACAGTGTTCGAAATATTCTGGATTTCAACAAGAAGCTGGAACGGCTGCGTGGGGATGCGCCCACGGAAGAGGATCGGGCCGATATTCCGGAGCATTTGCCGTATATTGTGGTGGTGATTGACGAGCTGGCCGATTTGATGATGACGGCCCCTGCCGATATCGAAGATTCTCTGGCACGACTTGCTCAAATGGCGCGGGCTGTTGGCATTCACCTGGTGTTGGCAACCCAGCGGCCTTCGGTCAATGTGATTACGGGTGTTATCAAGGCAAATTTCCCCACCCGTATTGCATTCCGGGTGGCGTCGAAGGTGGATTCTCGCACGATTATTGATTGCAATGGGGCCGAGAAATTGTTGGGACGCGGCGATATGCTGTTTTTGCCACCGGGAAAGTCCGAACCAACCCGGGTGCACGGTGCCTGGATCGACACGGATGAGACGGAACAGATTGTGCAGTGGGTGCGCGGTCAAGGCGTGGAATTGGACAGCATTGAACTGGGGGGAGGCGATCCGAGGTTGACCCTGGGCGAGCCGGAGCGGGACGATCGGTTTGACGAAGCTTTGAGATTGGTGGTCTCCTATCAACAGGGATCGGCTTCGTTGCTGCAACGTCGAATGAAGGTGGGATATTCACGGGCGGCCCGATTGGTAGACGAGCTGGAAGCGGCAGGCATTGTGGGGCCTTCCGATGGATCCAGCAAGGGACGAGCGGTGCTGGTCGGCGAGGAGTATTTGGAACAGCTGGAAGTCGCAGAAGAGGTTTGAAAACGGGAGGGGAAACCCGATCGCAGCCGGGGAGGCTTCTGGTTGGCGACAAAGCGGGAGTGATTCTCATGAAGCGGATATTCTTTCTTTTTTGGCTGGTCCTATTGTGCACGATGGCCGATCAGGCCGCCTTTGGCCTCAACGGTCAGGAGGTCGTTGGCCGGATGCAGAAGCGTTTTCAGGGATTGAAGACCCTATCGGCGAGTTTTATGAAACGGCATTACTGGAAGTTGATGGATCAAACCCACGAGATTAAGGGGCGGCTTTTTGTGCAGCGTCCCCATCAGTTTCGCCTGGATACGAAGGCACAAACCGTGGTGACCGATGGCAAAACCGCCTGGAATTATGCCCCTGCCAATGGACAGGTTCTGGTGAGTGACTACGAAGATGTAAAAAACGATAAAGGCTATGAAAAGCTTCTGTTTGACCTGATTCTCCTGGGGGGATATTCGGACAATTATGTGCCTCAATATGTGGGGGAGGAAAAGGTGAAACGGAAGACGTGCCATCTGGTAGAACTGGCGTCAAAGCAGAAGGATACGTATATTTATCAGATCCGGCTCTGGGTGGACAAAAAAATGTGGCTGGTGCGCCGGGTCGAATATCGGAATATCCATGATGATGTGACGACCTTTGAGCTTTCGGATCTCAAGGTGGATAAACAGTTGAAAGCCGATCGGTTTCGGTTCCACATTCCCAAAGGGGTGGAACTGGTAGATTTGCGATAGGCCAGATTTTTCACTGGAACGGTTCGAACGGGAAAGACTTGTGGGTCTTTCCCTTTCTAATTTTTTTTTATGGAAAGGAGTTGTCGGATGGCTGTTGAGCTTCAGGCTCGGGAAGTGCAAACCCAACTGGAATCGTGCCGGGAGCGGCTGGATCATCTCGGGAGGTACCTTTGACTTAGAAACCCGGAAGGTGCGAATTGCAAAATTGGAAGAACAGATGGGTGGGGCCAATTTTTGGGATGACCAGGACCGTGCGCACCAGGTGATTGAAGAGATGAATGGAGAAAAGGGTTGGGTGGAAGGCTGGGAAGGCTTGGACGGTCGGTTGAGCGACCTAGAAGTGCTCTTAGAACTGGCGCAGGAAGAAGAGGACGCCGGGACTTTGGAAGAGGTGTGGAATGAATGGAAGGGGTTTGACAGGGACCTGAAAGACCTGGAACTTCGACACATGCTAGGAGAACGGGAAGACAGGCTCGACGCCATTTTGACCATTCACCCGGGAGCGGGAGGAACCGAGGCCCAGGATTGGGCGAAAATGCTGGTGCGAATGTATACGCGGTGGGCAGAGCGGAACGGGTTCCAGATGCAAATACTGGATTTGCTTCCGGGAGAAACGGCCGGGATTAAGAGTGCGACCATCGAGGTAAAAGGGGATTATGCCTTTGGCTATTTGAAGGCCGAGTCGGGGGTGCACCGGTTGGTGCGCATTTCGCCATTTGATTCCAACAGCCGCCGGCACACGTCTTTTGCCTCGGTTTTTGTCTATCCAGAAGCGGCGGGCGATATTGAGGTCAATATCCATCCGGACGATCTGAAAATCGACACCTACCGGGCAGGGGGTGCGGGCGGCCAGCATGTCAATAAGACGGATTCGGCGGTACGGATGACGCACGAACCTACCGGGATTGTGGTACAGTGTCAAAATGAACGGTCCCAGCACAAGAACCGAACGGTGGCGATGAAGATCTTGAAGGCACGGCTTTATCAGCACTATAAAGAGAAGGAAGAGGAGAAACTGGCCAAGCTGGAGAAGAAAAAAAAGAAGATCGAGTGGGGAAGCCAGATTCGGAATTATGTGTTTCAACCCCACCAGTTGATCAAAGACGTCCGAACCGGGGTCGAAACCTCGGATATTCAGGGTGTGATGGATGGGGATATTGACGCTTTTATTCACGCATTTTTGAGCGAAAACGCCTCGTAAATAGGTTGGGGCAAAGCGCTTGACTTCAACCATGATATTGGTTATAGTTTTAGGGGCTTTATGTAATCAGCAGGTTATGTATTCATTTGACTTAAAAGAAAAGGGTTGGACATCTTGAGTCAGGGAGGGGGCCAGACCCCGGAGTCGCAACTGATTGCCCAGCGGATGCAAAAACTGGATGCCATTCGCGAGATGGGAATCGACCCTTATCCGTATCGATTTGAAGTGACCCATCGGTCCGAAACCATTCGGGCCAATTTTGAAATGCTCGAACTGGCAGAAGAGGTGGTTGCCGTTGCCGGACGGTTGGTGGTAAAGCGGGGCATGGGCAAAGCGGCCTTTGCCGATCTGAGAGACGGGGAAGGCCGCATTCAAATTTATATCAAACTGGATGTGGTGGGGGAAGAGGCGTTTGCGTTGTGGCGGCTGGTGGATATCGGGGATTTTATCGGGCTGCGGGGCCCTGTTTTTAAGACGCGGACCAACGAGATCACCGTCCGGGTGCAAGAACTCGAATTGTTGGCCAAAGCGACCCGCCCGTTGCCGGTTCCCAAAGAAGAAGTGAAGGACGGGGAGCGCATTGTTCACGATGCATTTCGCGATATCGAGTTGCGCTATCGCCGCCGTTATCTTGATCTGGCATTGAATCCAGATGTTCAACAGGTGTTTCGGACCCGAAGCGCCATTATTTCTGCCATCCGGCGCTTTTTGGACCACCGGGGATTTCTGGAAGTCGAAACGCCCGCTTTACAGCCGCTTTACGGCGGGGCATCTGCCCGGCCTTTTGTGACGCACCACAACACGCTGGATATTCCGCTTTATCTCCGCATTTCCGACGAACTGTATTTGAAGCGCTTGATTGTGGGGGGCTACGAAAAGGTCTACGAAATCTGCAAAGATTTTCGGAACGAAGGCATTGACAGTACCCACAATCCCGAATTTACCATGCTGGAGCTGTACCAGGCTTATGCCGATTATCATGATATGATGGCGTTGACGGAAGAGATGTTTGCAGCAGTGACAAAGGATGTAACGGGGTCGACGAAGCTGACGTATCAAGGGCAAGAGGTGGATCTGGCCCTGCCCTGGCCCCGGATTTCGATGCTGGACGCGATTTCGAAACACGGGGATATCGACGCTGCAACAGCTTCGGACGATGATTTAAAGATCGCCTGCGATCGATTTGGTGCAGATGTGGAACCGGGTTCGAGCCGGGGCGTGTTGATCCACGAACTGTTCGAGGCGTGTGTGGAGCCGCATTTGATCCAGCCGACGTTTATTATGGACTACCCGGTCGAAGTGTCTCCTTTGGCCAAACGGCATCGGGAGAAATCGGACCTGACGGAGCGATTCGAAATTTTCGTGTGTGGATGGGAAGCCGGCAACGCCTTTTCGGAGTTGAACGATCCGGTGGATCAGCGGTCCCGTTTTGAAGCCCAGGTGGCGTTGAAGGACGGCGGAGACGAAGAGGCCCACGCGATGGATGAAGACTACCTCCGGGCCATGGAACACGGGATGCCGCCTACGGGCGGGTTTGGGTTGGGCGTGGATCGGTTGGTGATGCTGTTGACCGATTCTCCTTCCATCAAAGATGTGATTCTCTTTCCTCAGATGCGCCCCGGGGAAGGATAGGCGATTTTTGTTGTGGCCGATTTGATCGAAGCCCGGGGTCTGGTCAAGCATTATGCAATGGGGTCTTCCCAACTGGAAGTGCTCAAAGGGGTGGATCTGGCGGTGGATCGGGGCGAGATTGTTGCCATTATGGGTCCTTCGGGAGTTGGGAAAAGTACGCTGTTGCACATCCTGGGAGGCCTGGATCGGCCGACCGGGGGAACCCTGATTATTGACGGGGTGGATGTATTTGCCCTTTCCGATTCGGAACGCGCCCGGTTTCGAAATCAGAACATCGGGTTTGTATTTCAGTTTCACCACCTGTTGAGCGATTTTTCTGCCCTGGAAAATGTGATGTTGCC
>JAPUJS010000500.1 GCA_027296045.1 bacterium
TAACGGCTCAAATCTTGCAAGGTCCTCAGGTCAATTTTTTTTCCTTCAAAAAGGTCGGAAAGTTCTCTTTCGATACGGGCTAATTCGAAGAATCCCGGAATGTGGGCAGGGCTAAATTCAACAAGAATATCGATGTCGCTATCCGGGTGAAAATCGTCTCGAATCACGGATCCAAACAAAGAAAGGTGACAAATATGGTGGCGTTTACAAAAATGCGCCATTTCTTCTTCAGAAGGAATGAAAGGCAATGTTTTCATCGCACATCAAATTTTGGTGGTTTGGGTTCGAAACGCTATCGGTGTTTGTAATTTACCAAAAATGACAAACATGCACAAAAATAAGGTAAGCAGTCACCTGAAATTTTTTGCCGCCTTCCTAAATGTCCCGTATTTACTGAATCAAATACCCCTTTTGCTTGTCAATGATATTGAGCAGGTTTTTTCCTTCAACATACCGTTTGAGGTTTTCGACGAAGATGTTTTTCATATTCGGGCCACCTTCCTCGGATCGTCCGCCCAGGTGGGGTGTCAGGACGACGTTTTCCATTTCCCAAAGGGGACTGTCTTCGGGCAGAGGTTCTTTTTCAAACACGTCCATACCGGCCCCGGCGATTTGGTGGGCTCGGAGGGCGTTGATCAGGTCGGCTTGGTTGACGATGGGGCCGCGGGCGATATTGACCAGGTAGCCGGTGTCTTTCATTCGGGCGAAGCAATCGGCGTTGATGAGGCCCCGGGTGCCGTCGGTGAGGGGCAGGGCAACGATGACAAAATCTGCTTCGGCGACAGCGTCCAGCATCTGGTCGGGGGAATACAGTTTCGAAACGCCGTCAGGAGGATCTGTGACTTGAGCGTCTACGGCGGTGACCGTGACCCCCAGAGCGGGTAAGCGGTCGATGATCGCTCGACCGATGGAACCCAGGCCGAGCACGCAGGCGGTTTGGCCGTCGATTTGGGAGATAGGGACATCCTGCTGCCAGAGGTGCCCTTTTCGATTGCGCTCGCAGAAGATGATGCCGCGGGTAAAAGACAGGATGAGGGCCAGGGCGTGTTCTGCCATGGCAGAATCGAAAGCACCTGCCGTATTGGTGATGACGACGTTGCTGTCGATCATTTCGGGATAGAGCATGGTTTCAAATCCCACACCAATGCTCTGGACCCATTTGAGCTTGTTGGCAATGCGAAAAGGTTCTCTGGGCAGGCGACCGTAGACGACGTCGGCATCGACGATTTCTCGCATGAGGTCTTCGTCTGTTTCAGCGGCCACAGCAGTCACACGATCCGATACGGCGTTCAGGTCATCAATCCAGGCCGTCCAGCGGCCTCTCATCATGACAACTTTAATTTGATCCATGCAGGCTCCTTGAAAATAAACGTGTATGTTAACACCTCGATCAAACTGGTCTGGTGAAAGGGTCTACAATTCGTCCAGGAGATGCTGGTATTGCGTGCCGTCGAGGTTGCCTCCGCCTTCTTTGTAGGCTTTCAGGTTCAGGTCGGTAAGCTGATAGGTCCATTCGTGTTGCATGGCGTTGAGCACAGAGTCGCCAAGGGATTCCATCTGGGCTTTTTCTTCGGGCGGAAGGTTGTCGACCCAGACCGGAAACTGGTTGTTGGTGGTCCGCGGCGGGGTTTGAGGGACTTCAGAACGAATGAGTTCGCCGTTTTCGTCCAGGGAAGTGGCAAACCCGTGGGCCTTTTCCCAACCGGTAAGGGCCTGTTTCATGTCGCCACCCTGGGCGCGGGCTTCGGAGGATGGATTTTCGAGCAAGAGGTTATTCATTTCGAGGGGGTCGTCTTCCAGGTGGAAAAGTTCTTCCCAGCCGCCCAGGAAGTAATAGTTGTATTTCCAGGGGCCGCGTAAAAGGGAGAGCCAGCGGGTTTTGCCGCCGCCGTGTTCGACGACGAGTTCTTCCCGGGGGCTGGCCAGGCCGCCGCCGGAAGCGCCTAAAAGGCTGGCGCCGGCCAGGGCGGGTTCTCCGGGATAGTCTATACCGGCCAGATCCAGACATGTGGGCATGATATCGAGCAGGCTCACGCGCTCCCGGGAGGTGCGCCCGGCTTCGACCCGGCCGGGCAAGCGCATCAGAAGGGGAACCCGCATGGAGGCTTCGTAGGGCTTGCTTTTCTGGAAAGCGCCGTGATCCCCCATGAGTTCGCCGTGGTCGGAGGCGAAGAAGACCAGCGTGTTGTCTGCCAGGTCGAGGGCGTCGAGGGCGCGAAGAATTCGGCCCACGCCTTTGTCGATGAGCGAGATGTTGCCGTAATAGAGCGCCCGGATGCGTTTGAGATGGTCCATAGATGCAAATGCGGTGTCCGAGGTTTCTTTGGACCATTTCATGAGCGGAGGCAGGGTTTCACGGGGTTGATCCCAGTTATGTGGGGGATCCACTTCGTCGATGGGATACATGGAGGCAAAAGGCTCGGGCGCATTCCAGGGCAGGTGGGGCGCGATCCAGGAGGACCAGCAGAAGAAGGGGCGGTCCCGGTGCTGGGACAGGAAATCAATGGTGCGATCGGCCACCCAGGTGTTGCTGTGGTGCTCTTCGGGGATCACAGAGACCTGAGGCTGATGGTAGAGCAGGTTGCGAACCCCGTGAACCTGGCGGATATGGCCATAGCCGTTTTCTTTGAGATACATCAAGTATTCGTCGTTTTCGCGATAATGCGGAATTTCTTCCATCAACTCCATGCGGTGAAAGCCGTAATGTCGGCGTGCGGGTCGAAAGTGCATTTTGCCGATTGCGCGTGTTACATAG
This sequence comes from bacterium, assembly GCA_027296045.1. Taxonomy (GTDB): domain Bacteria; phylum Latescibacterota; class UBA2968; order UBA2968; family UBA2968; genus JAPUJS01. The sequence continues at coordinate 2,756 of JAPUJS010000500.1, forward strand.
CCTGCACTGCCGAGGAGTTGGGGCAGCGTGTAGAGGTTGGGCTCAACTTCAGGGGTGTTGTTGGCAAATCGGCCGTGTGTGGCGCACTGGTGGCCCATCAGTAGAGAATGCCGGGCCGCGACACAGACGGGTACGGGGGTGACACTATGGGTGAAGTGTATCCCCTCGCGGGCAAGGCGGTCCAGGCCCGGCGTCTGGATGACGGGGTTTCCGGCACAGGCCATGGCATCGTAGCGCATCTGGTCGACAAAGAGCAGTAAGATGTTGGGTTGGGACATGGAGGATCTCCTTACCTGAAGGGAGGGGGACAGGGGGTTAGGTCAATCCAGGTTCGGCAAAGTCGGTATTTTGGGCTTTACCGCTCGGTGGTCCACGCGAACCGGCTCAGGCATATCCTTAAACTCTTTGCAAAAGGCGACCAGGTGGTTGGCAGCCGCATCGATGAGGACTTTCCCTTTTTCCTTGGTCGAAAGCGTGGGTGCTCCTGAAACACCGTGAGGCGTTGAAGAACTGGTCCACTTGACAAGTTTGATGGGTCCCCAGCCTTTGGATAGGTCCACGTAGAGATACTCAGAGCCTTCCGACCCGGCCGCCCCGCCGTAGTGGTCCTGCGCTTTGTCCATCTGAACGCGGTCTTCGGCCAGGTGGAGATAGGCCGAGGTTTCCAGTTCGCAGGCGTGGGCGGCACCTCCCATACCGGAGTCGCGGATGTCTTCGAATTCTTTTATGACCAGGTTGGTCCACATGGTGGAGGCGACCATCGCATCGGTTTCGAGGGTGGCCCGGCGGGCGATGAATTCACAGAGGTGTTCATTGGAGCCGTGGCCGTCTACGATGACGATGCGTTTGAATCCTGCGTAGGCGACCGATTTGCAGACGTCCAGGCAGTATTCGATGAAGTGTTCGTAGGTGACGTGAATGGTGCCGGGAAAATCCTGGGCGTGCTCGTTGTAGCCATAAGGGATATTGGGCATGACCAGGAGGTTTTGTGGATCCCGTTGACCGGCTTCCAGGCAGACGCTGTGGGCGAGAAAGTTGTCGGTGTCGAGCGGGAGGTGATGCCCGTGCTGTTCGGTGCTGCCGATGGAGAGCAGGACAACTTTTTCTGCTTCGGTGGCTTCGTTGATTTCGGGCCAGGTGAGGTATTCGTAGCGATACTGGTCGAGGGAACTCATGAGAAACTCCTTTGCATTCACACAGCCGAAAATGTAGGTGTCAACAGGGAAGAGCTCAATGCTGTTTTGATCGTCTTGGATTTTGAAACGCGCGACTTCGATACGGAGTTGCTCGATGATGAGGATGAGGCTACTCCTGATTGCGCACGGCTGTTTTTCGACCTGCCTGGATGCTGAGCGAGTGAGCGAGTCGGACCCGCTTGCCGTTCAGATACAGTTTGTCGAGTTCTAAGTGACCTTCTATCAGATCGATTGTAAGCGACGATTGCGTCAGGGTTAAAGTACCAAAACCGGTGGCGGTGGAAAAGAAAGTTTTGAAGCGTTTGTGTTCTAATTTGGGTGCCAGATAGAGGGCTTTTTGCGCCCTGGAATAGCGAAATCCCGACAGGGAACCCAGGAGGGCATAGCTGGACAGGGCCCGGGCATAGTAGTTCCCGCATTCGTATTCGTTCCAGGGATTGCGCACGTGTCCTTCGTAGCGCTCGCGCACGGCTTTGGTGACGGTGAGGCCCTCTTTGACCAGGCCTTCTTCGATGAGGTGGGAGGCCACCTGGTATTCGATGCCGGTCCAGACCTCATCGGAATAGACAAAGGGCAGGGTGGGTTTGCTGCCCCGGGGCCAGGAGCAGAGCAAAAGGCCGGGTTCGGGGCCGAGGGCATAGCCGGGGCGCTGGGTGCAGGCGTGATCGCTCAAGTCGGGCTTGAAATTGTACTGGAAGATAGCTTTGAGGGTGCGCCGGGTTCGGGCGCGATTTTGCGGAGATTGGATGCCGTAGATTCTGGCCATCCAGGCACCAATGACGCCGTCGGAGATACAGCCGGTGCCATACTGATATTTGGGGCCTTCTTTTTTGAGCAGTTTGTCGACTTCGTTGCTGTTGCGATTGACTTTTGCAACAAAGCGTTCAAAAGATTTATCTTCCAGCCCTTTGTAATTGACTTTCTGATAATAATATTCGCCGTTGTAGAGGCGCTTATCCAGGTAGGCAGCGCCTTTTTTCGCAAGGTCTTCGTAAAAGGGCGCGTCTTCTGGTTTTCCCACATCCCGGGCAAGCTGGCCCAGGGCGGCCAGGGCACCCAAGTAGATGCTGGAGCACATGCCGTCGGGGCCCCAAAATTCAATATCGTAGGTGTTGTGGTGAGGCTCTTGCAGGACACCTGTATGTTTTGGGTCCCATATTCTGATGCAGTAATCCAGACTCCGTTTGCTGAGACGGTACATCTTTTTCAGCCAATCCCGATCCCCGGAGATCTGCCATTCCCGATAGACCTTCATGATCCCGCCCAACTGGCCGTCGGAGGCGGCGTGGAATTCATGATCGGTGGGCGCATCGGGCAGGGAACCCCGGAAGGTCACGTGCCCGCGGCGGTCTATGGAACGTTCCAG
>JAPUJS010000501.1 GCA_027296045.1 bacterium
CGCGGCGGTTTTTTTTATTTAGAACGGAGATCTATTTGAAGCGTCCGAAAATAAACACATCTAAGGAGGGACTCCATGAAACCATTGCTCACCTGCTTCATCCTGTGCCTGATCGCTGCCCACCTCCACGCCGAACCGGCCAACCCCGCCAACCAGGAAGCGTTCAAAAAATATTGGTACAGCGGCCTGGCCGAACTCACCCGCTACGAGCTCCAACAAAATCGCTACAATGAAACACGCCCCGGAAATGCAGTGCTCATCTTTGTCACCGAAGATTTTCTCACCGACAAACACGTCAAACACGAGTTCGGAGACGACCCTTCCGAATCGACCCTCAAACTCAACTTCACCCGGGAATTCGTCACCGGGCTCTACCCCTATCATTTGATGACCTCGATCTTCACCCCCATCAATCCCAAACGGCCACACACCTTCAAAGTCACCTCCTCCGCCCAGGAATGGTGCGGCCACACCTTCTTCCAGCTCAATCACCAGGACGGACAGTTTCAGGGCATCCTGAGGTCCTACTTTCAGCGGGAAGGCGATCAAAACTTCACGCTCAAAGACGCGCTTCTCGAAGACGAAATCTGGACCAAAATTCGCCTCACCCCCGATCACCTGCCCACAGGCGAAATCGAAATCATCCCGGGCGCGCAATATCTACGGTTCACCCACCGCCCCGTCGCCGTTCAATCTGCCACAGCCACTTTGAAAACCAAAACCGATCCCGAATTATCCTCCAAAAAATTAAACATCTACCACATCGAGTATAAAGACATGCCTCGAACCCTGTCCATCACCTTTGAAGCCCCCTTCCCACACCTCATTGTCGCCTGGGAAGAATCCTACGCCCAGCGCCGCAATAAAAACTGGGTCACCACCACCGCCCAAAAAACCCACACCATACAACTGGATTATTGGCGTCGAAACGCCGTTGCCGATTCGGTCTACCGAACGCAACTCGGCCTGAAATAACCCGACTCCATTCAGGCATATAAAGCAAAAACGCCGACCTTCTTTCCGGTCGGCGTTTTTTTTAGACAAAATTTTTGAGAAACGCCACGGATGGATCCGTGGGAAAAATCAATCCTGTGCATTTCTACCCTCTTGAAACCGTCTTCTTCGTTCTCGACGCCTTGCCTCCCAGGCCGCTTCATCAAACGTTATGGTAGGCACTTCTCCCTCCCACGCCTCGGCAATAACGGTCATGATGTGGGGGGTTGCCAGCACAAAATTTCGCCCCACCGGCCTTGGATAGGGAAACCACTTCCACAACAGCACCCCCCTCACATGGGGCTCTCGTTCAATTGCATCCAGAGCCACCCGCATACACATCTCCTGAAGCGGTCGGGCATCCTCCCCATCGACCTGATAATTCCACGGCTCTTTTGCCGCCTTCCAGGATTGGTTATATCCCAACTCTGTAAACAAAATCTTTCGATCGTGCTGCTTCGAATACTCCCCCAAGCGATCCATCAATTCCCGCCACCCCTTCCGAATATCCCGCTCCGTGGGCCTCTCTTTATCGGACATCGGAAAATACGACTGAATCCCAATCACATCCAGCGCATCCCAAAACATCACCCGTTCAAAATCGGTCCAGTTGGCCCCATACGTCAGCGGCATATCCGTAATCGCCCGAATATCTGCAATCAGTTTTCGCCACTCGTCTTCATACTTCAGCGTCATATCCAGCTCTGTCCCAATGATAAATCCATCCGCATCCTTGCACGCCTCCACCAGCGTCAAAATCCAATATCGATACTCGCTCCAAAACTGCGCCCAGTGTTCCTCGGTATAAAACTCGATCTCACCCCGCCACTGAAACGTCGACCGCCAGTAGGCCAAATGTGGCTTGATCATAATTTTCAAGCCCAGTGCATGGGCCTCCCGAATGGGTCGCACCAGCTCGGCCGGTGGATTTTTTGGATCGAATTCCCAAAATACCACCGACCCATCTTCCCAGATTCGGGCATACGGATGCGTCGACACCCAGTTTGCCCCAACCGTTCGGATATCCTTCAACGTCGGCACAATCCCATCCCGCCCCCAGTCCTGTCCACTGCCATGGGTTGAAATCACAACACCGCGAACCGGCTCTTCCTCAGCCGCCACAGGGCATACACAAAGCAAACTGAGAAAGAGAAACACAGGCTTCCAATTCAAAATAGATCCTCCGTTCATAATTACAATTTACGGAACGCACGCCTCAATCAAAACCCTAATTTGACCGCCGATCCGGACCACCAGGATATTCGCACGAAGCTCAGGGACCAACTTCTAAACCTGATCGTAATGCAGGACCATCCAAAAACCCGTCGCAATTTATTTGCGCTGGGGGTACATTGACCTACTCCCCCTGTCCCCCCTTCTGAAAGGGAAGGGGGGAACCACGGACAAAACACAGAAGTCCCGCACAAAAGGCCACCCCAACCCCGTCCTTCCACAACCGTTATCGAAACAGCAACATGCGTTTTTGCCCTGCACCGATTGTACCCGGAGCACATCGCCAGAATCTACTACAGGGCCCATTCGAAATTTTTTTGGAGGTATCACAACACCATGGGAAAAGGCAAAACTTATCGCGACCCCGAATTCAGCTACATCGACTCCTATTCCAACCGCACTATCCTGCGTCTGACCGACTATCTGGGCCACTCCAACCACTTCTACTTCACCGACCCCTGCTGGTTCAACCACAACCGCTCCTTCGTTTTCACCTCCCAGAGAGAAAATGCCGGCAACCTCTTCCGCTATGACCTGGACGATGGCAATATCACCCAGATGACCGATCTTCAAACCCGAAGCCGACCTGGCGGCTGTGCGAGCCAGGCCAACAACGCCATCTACTTCTGGCACGGCCACCAGCTCATCGAACTGGAAATCGACACCCTGAACGAACGCGTCATCTATGAGCAAAAAGGCAACATGGCCCCCCGTGGTCGGGCCAACCCCACCGCCGACGGCAAATACCTCTGCACCCACCTCCAGGAAGACATTCCCGAGGAAGGCCCGAGCATTTCTTTTGCCTATTCCCGCTTTGTCGAGTTTTTCGAAAAAAAGCCCTTTTCCCAGATCGTCCGAATTGAAGTCGCCACCGGAAAAATCGACGTCATCCACGAAGACAACCGCTACTTAGGTCATATCAACACCTCACCCACCCTGCCCGACATCCTCACCTACTGCCACGAAGGCCCCTGGGCACGAATCGACCAGCGCATCTGGGGCCTCAACATCAAGAACGGCGACACCTGGAAAATTCGGGACCAGGAAGGCCAGAACATCCGGGTCGGTCACGAATACTGGTTTGCAGATGGCGAGCACATTGGCTACCACGGCAGCCCCCGAGAAGGCCACGGCAACCACGTCTTTGGCCACATCAAATACGACACCACCGAGCACACCGAAGTCAACTTCCCGTTCCACTCCACCCATTTCCACAGCCTCGACGAATCCATGATGGTCGGCGACGGCACCGCCGTGATGCGTCACAACGCCAAACCCTTCATCCAGCTCTTCAAATGGAATGGCGAAGCATACATCGGCCCCAAAATCCTGTCCTATCACCGAAGCACTTTCAACGACCAGCACGCCCACTGCCACCCCCGATTCACACCCGATGGAAAGGCCGTGCTCTACGCCTCGGACCTGACCTCCTACTCCAACATGTATCTTGTCGAAATCGGTGATTTCGACAGCCTTCCAGATTTGACAGAAAACATGTCCGGATAAAAAACAGAAAAGGATCTGTCTGTGCTCAACCACTTACACACCAAAAAACGCTTCACCCGCCAGCGCGAAAGCAGTTGGGACCACACGGGTGCCAATCGGGATTCCGAACACATCCCGGCAGGCGAAACCCACATCCTACCCGAATTGAACGGCCCCGGCATCATCCGTCACATCTGGATGACCCTGGCAAGCCAGGATCCCGATTTTTATCGGACCATGCATCTCGTCTTCACCTTCGACGACCCCTCCAGTCCTCAGATCGACCTCCCGATTGCCGACTTCTTTCTCTTCGGCCACGGTGACCTATCCAACGTCAACAGCCTGCCCATCCAGGTCTCGCGCCAACCCCACCTGACCGACCCCCCCTACCGGGGCGGGCTCAATTGCCTGTTCCCGATGCCCTTTGAACGCCGTGCTTCTCTATCCTTCAAAAACACTGGCACCGAAACTTGTGTCCTCTATTATTATGTAGACTGGGAACAACATCCCGCCCTCGAAGCCCCCGTTTTGTACTTTCACGCCACCTTAAACGAAGAACAGACCCAACCGCCCGAAGGCCAGCCTGTTGTCGAACACGGCCGCTTAAGCATGGACTTAAAAAACCCGGGCTCGAAAGAAAACTACGTCTTCCTCAACATCGATGGCTACGAGGGCCACTACGTCGGCACCGGGTTAAACATCGACTGCAAACCGGACTCCAAAGGCAAATGGTGGGAAGGCGACGACATGTTTGTCATCGACGGCGAACCCTGGCCCCCTCGTTTGCACGGCACGGGCACCGAAGACTACTTTAACCTGGCCTGGGGCTTTCGCAAAGTCGAAAGCCGTCCGGAATATGGCATTACCGTGCTCGAAAAAGGCCCTGAAGACCGCAACCAGATCGACGGCCGGTTCTCCCTCTACCGCTTTCACATCAACGACCCCATTCCCTTTGAACGCAGCCTGCTCGCCAGCATTGAACACGGCCACGCCAACGACTGCGAAACCCATTACCGCTCCGTCGCCTACTGGTATGGGCGTCCCATTTCCTGAATCCCGAGGTTTAGCATGTCGCTCACACCCAAAGAAATCCCGCTGTGGTCCGAAAGTGCCCCCGGCATCGAAGGATGCAAATAGGAGTCCTTTATGAACCGCAAACCTTACCGCATAGGTGTCATCGACCTGGGTTCCAACACCGCCCGCCTCATTGTCATGCAAGCCATCCCAGGCTACGCCTATCGCATCGTGGATGAAATCCGCGAAGTCGTACGCCTTCAGCAAGGCATGACCAAAAAAGGCCTGCACAAAAAAGCCGTCGAACGCGCCTTCTCCACCCTGCGCCTCTTCAAGCGCTTCTGCGATACCACCCACGTCGACACCATCCTTACCACCGCAACAGCCGCCGTCCGAGACGCCCCTAATGGACCGGCATTTATCGAACGCGTCAGCGCCGAAATCAACCTCGACCTCCAGATCATAGACGGAGAAAGAGAAGCCTATCTGGGCGTGCTGGGCGTGCTCAACGAAGTGCCCTTTGAAGAAGGCTATGTTCTGGACATCGGGGGCGGCAGTGCCCAGACCAGCGAAGTCCGCAAGAGCTTTTTCCACAAAGGTCAGTCCTTCACCCTTGGCGCTCTGGCCCTCACCGAACGCTTTGTAGCGCACGATCCGATCAAAGCATCGGAAGTCAAAAACATCCAAAAAGAAATCGACCACCAGTTGGATACAGCCTTCTGGGCAAAGAAGATCCACGCCCCCACCCTGGTCGGTCTGGGCGGCACCATTCGCAACCTGGCCCGCATCGCCTGTTTGCGCCACGACTACCCCCTCAACACCCTGCACGGCGTTCGACTGACCCGTGCCGACGTCGAAAAAACCATCGATTTGCTCCGCCACAATTCAAATGCCAAACGCAAACACATCCCCGGCTTAAACGAAGATCGCGCCGACATCATTTTGCCCGGCGCCATGGTCGTGGCCACCGTCATGGATCGTCTCGGCGTCGAAGACATGGCCATCTCCACGTGCGGCTTGCGGGAAGGCGTGTTCCTGGAACAATTCTGGGAACACCTGCCCCGGCCCACCGTCCCCGAAATCAAACGCTTTGGCGTGCTCAACCTGGCCCGCAACTACCACTATCAAAAACACCACACCAACCACGTTCGCTTCCTCTGTGAACGCCTCTTCGACCAGCTCTCACCCCTCCACGGCTACGGATTGCCCGAACTCGAACTCCTCGACGCGGCCGCCATGCTCCACGATATCGGCAATGCCATCGGCTACGACGACCACCACAAACATTCCCAAACCCTGATCCAATACAACGGTCTGCCCGGCTTTACCCCCCGGGAAATCGCCCTCATCGCCCTCCTGACCCGCTTCCACCGAAAAGGCAAACCCAATATCTTAGACTACAAAACCCTGCTCGACAAAGACGACGAAAAACTGCTGCTCTGCCTCTCCGCCCTGCTCCGCCTGGCCGAATTCTTAGAACGCGGCCGAAACGCCGCCGTCGACGACGTCAGTGTCACCTGGACCGACGACACCCTCCACATCTCCCTCATCGCCGATGAATTCCCCATTGTCGAAATGTGGCAAAGCGAACAACACGCCGTCCCGCTCGCCAGGGCCGCCTTCGACCGAAAAGTTCGCCTCGACAGCCTGGCCGCCCCCGGCCCCTGGCCCGGCTTGAGCGAAGACGACGACGATGAAAACAATACCGAAACCTTCCCCCCACCCGCTCCGTCAACCTGATAGGAACCCCACACTCGGAGCCCCCCATGGTCGTCTACCACGGCACCCACACCCGAAACGCCCGACGCATCCAGATCGAGGGCTTCGTGCCCAGAGCCAAGCGCGTTTGGTTCACCAAAGACGTCAACTATGCCAGACGCAGGGCGAAGACCAAAGCCGGACGATCCAACGGTCGACCGGTCGTGCTCACCTGCAAGCTCAACCTCCCTGCCCTTCGCAAGGAGCTCGGCTCCCGTCGGGTGGTCCAGCAAGGCCACGTCGTTGTCATCAGCGGCCACATCTCGGCATCTGTCATCATCCGAAACCCCGTCCAGCCCATCCACCAAGAACTCGCCAACTGGATCAACCAAGAACTCGCCAACTGGATCAACACCGTCCTGGGCGTCAAACCCTACAAAGGCGTCAGCCCCAAACACGCCGGTATTGCTCGCCTTGCTGGCTGGATCCAACACCGCACGGAGGCCAACCCCACCGGCACGATCAACCAGAAGGAACTCCTCCAACTTGCTCAGCAGTGGCTCCCCGAATACTTTCGGAACGTCCGAATTGACTTTGACGAACTCCGCGCCTTCCCCAAACCGATCTCCCCAGAAGCCATCTCCGACTTCACCGAACCCGATCCCACACCGGACACCCGCGAAGAAGAAGCCCTCGACCTCCTCCTATCCGACAAACCCGAACAGCGCATCCGGGGCATGACCTTGCTGTCCAAGTACCACCCGCCCGATCTCTTTGACTGGTGCGCGATGTTTCTCAACGACAACGACCTGGAGATGCGCGTCCTCACGCTGGAAACCATGGTCCAGTGCGACGACGTC
>JAPUJS010000502.1 GCA_027296045.1 bacterium
CAGATAAAATTTCAGATCCATATATCCGTCGAAGGACTTTTTGTCAAATTCAACGACAAAATCGAGATCGCTGGTTTTGGTACGCTCATCACGAGCACCCGAACCAAACAGCGCCAACTGGCTTACTCCGAAACTTCGGATGATGTCTCGATGTTCTGCAATGGCTTTTAGAATTTGGTTTCGGTTGTGAACCATGTGTTTTTCGTTGGAATGAACGGTGTGTTGATTAAAACGGAAGGTACTTTGATCCAAATTGGAAATCAAGTCAATTCTATACATAGAAAAGGCTGGTTCCTTAAATATACGGCCTTTTCCAGGGTAAGTATTTTCTTTGGGCAGTCCCGACAGCTTGTCCAAGATGTATAAAAATTCCCACGCCGTCTTTGGACTGCGCGATGTAACGGACGCCGGTGAGACTGTTAATCCAATTCCGACAGCTTGACCGTGCGGCCTTCGGCGGCCGAGAGATCGGCGGCGATGTTGACACGGTGGGTTTCAAAGGCGGTGTCGAAATCGGTGAGGGGCATCGGTTCGTTGTTGTTGGTGCTGTCGATGAAGGCCTGGAACTGGGGTTCGTAGGGGTGGTCGGAAACGTCGCCGGAGTCGATGAGGGAGGTTTCTAACACGCTCCATTTGTCTTTGTTCATGCCGTGGATTTTGTGGGAATAGATTTTGTTGTCCAGCAGGCTGCCCTCGGAGCCGACCAGGTGGATGTGGAAGTAGTAGGGCTGGAGGCAGTCCACGCAGGAAGTGACTTTGGCGATTCTTTCACTGCCTTCGAATTTGAGTAAGCTGACGGTGGTGGTCTTGTATTCGTAGGGCTTGAAGATGTCGGATTTGGAACCTGTGGCCAGACTGGTGACTTCCTCTACGTTGCCGTTCATGAAAAAGAGGCAGGCATCCAGGGCGTGACAGCCGGCGGTTAAGAGGCTGGAGCCGGCGAAATCTTTTTTGACGTTCCAGTCGAACTGGCCATACCAGGGGCCAATGCCGTGATAATAGTCGACTTCGCCGTAGTGCAGATCGCCTAAAAGGCCCTGGTCGATAATGGAGCGGATCATGGTGAAGTGGGCCGAATAGCGGCATTCGAAGCAGACCATCGCCTGCACGCCGGCGCTGTTGATGGCATTCCGGATGCGTTTGGCGTCGTCATAGGTGAGGCAGATGGGTTTTTCGATGATGAGGTGTTTGCCGGCTTCGGCAGCGGCCACGGCCTGGTCGGCGTGAAATTTGTGGGGCGTGCAGATGTCAACGATGTGAATGTCTGGATCGGCCAGCATCTGGTCGTAGTCTTTGTAGGCCTTGAGTGGCGTGCCAAATTCTGCCGCGAGATCCGCTTCGTCGTGATCCCGGCGGGAGCAGATGGCGGTGACGTTGGCGCCGTTGACGGATTTGAAGGTTTCGATGTGGGCGCCGGCCACCCAGCCGAGTCCGACCAGGCCGATGTTGAGGTCGCTCATGGGGAATCCCTCCTTGTGGGGTTGGATAACAAGGTCAGCGTGATGACTTTCAGATAGGGCAATTTAAAGACGAGAAGAAAGGGAGGCAATAAAAAAGAGAGGCTCAGGTCTGGCGGCCTTCGTGGAGTTTGTAAAGGAGAATCCCGGTGGCAACGGCAATGTTGAGGGAATCGACTGGCGGGGCCATGGGAATGGAGACGGTTTGGTTGGCCTGTTGTATCAGGACGGGGTCGACGCCAAAGGCTTCGTTGCCCAGGAGCAGCGCAACCTGTTTCATCGGTGGCAGCTCAGAATAGGGGGTGCCTTCCATGTGGGCCATGAGGATGGGCGTGTTCTGTTTCTGGAGGGCTTTCAGGAGGGCTGGGAGATCGGTTTTGGGAAATACGGGCAGGCGGAAGATGGCACCCATGGTGGATCGGACGACTTTGGGATTGAAGAGTTCGACGGACCCGTGAGAGAGGAACACACCGGCGGTGCCGGAGGCTTCGGCGGTGCGGAGGATCATGCCCAGGTTGCCGGGATCGGCGATTCGGTCCAGGAGGAGGAGTGGGGCATTTTGGGTGAGCACTTTTTGGCGGTCCCAGTCGGGCATGGGTACAACGCCCAGTACGCCCTGGGGGGTTTGGGTCTCGCACATGCCTTGCATTGCACGTCGATTGGTTTGCTGGATGGGCACCTGTTGTTGGATTGCAGATTGAAATAGGCGTTCCAGTCGGTCGCTTCGGTCCAGAGATTCGTGACAAAAAATGAGCTGGTCGATTGGGGCTTGGGAGGCGATGGCTTCTTCGCAGAGGCGCATCCCTTCGACGAGGTATTTGCGCTCAGCCTCCCGGACCCTGCGGCGTTTCAGGGCGAGGATTTTTTTGGCACCTTTGACGGGCATGGATAACTTTTCTTTCTACCTCACACGTTTCGGGTTCCGGGTTCGCGGGATTTAAAACCTGGATCCCGAAACTCGAGTGTGCGTGGCGGGGTTTTTATTTTGACTGTTCGGTGTTTTCGCCACGGGAGAGGATTCCACGAAGGGCCTGGAGTTCTTCCCAGATGGCTTTTTCCCGTTGGGAGAGTCTCAAAAAGTAGACGAGGATGGCCGCCCAGAGGATCATGTAGGCGGCGGTCATATAGCCAAGATAGGGTGGCATGGAGTCTCCTTAGGATTCTTCCGTGACCTGACCCAGAATGGCTTTTCGGTCTCGGATTTCGGCTTTGATGGATTCGAGTTCATCCCGGGCGCGTTCCAGGGAGACGCGCTTGAGCAGGATGGTGAAAAAAAGCAGCAGGAAGGTGATGACGCAAAAGAAGAAAGCGATTTTCATGTCCGGGGGCAAATCGATTCGTTCGCCGCGAACGACTTCGGGGTGGTGGGTGCGCCAGAGTCGGGTGGCGTAGTGGATAAACGGGGCGTCCAGGGCAGCGAGGATGCCAAAAATGCCACGGAAGGAGGCGCTTTGAAGCCATTCTTCGCTGTAGGTTTGAAGCATTTTATAGGCCACCAGGATGAGCCAGAGCACCAGGGTGAGGGTGAGCTGGGCGTCCCAGACCCACCAG
>JAPUJS010000503.1 GCA_027296045.1 bacterium
GCATCCCAGATGAAGGGGGATGGCGGTTCGTAGTCCGGCGGGGGATCCAGGAGGATGAGGGTGCCGTTGTCGTAGGCGAGTCGGAAATCGGGTGTGGAATCAGGCATAGTGGTTTTCAAAATTTTGAATTTGGCCTTGTGGCAGGTTTTGGCGAGGGTACAACCGGTGCAGGGTCTGGACGCAGGGTGCCGTCGAGAAGGCGGATGTGGAAATTAGAAATGAGAGTGGCCTCTCGAACTCCGAGTCAGGTTAAAAAGTAATCACACCAGATGATCGGTCAAGTCCAATTCGTAGCCCGCAGGGCTTCTTGCTTCTGTAGCGCTGGGCTTTAGCCCGGCGCAAAAAAGCCCCGGAGTTTCCCCCGAGGCTGTTTTTTTTGAGGTCAGGCTTACCACCTGGGTGTTCTGCAGGAATAGGCTTTCCCACTGAAGGTCAACTGGTGTTGTTCCAGGGTTTCCAGGTTGATTTTCCAGATTTCCATGGTTCCGGTGCGGTCCGATTCAAAGACAATCCATTTGCCGTCGCGTGAAAACCAGGGGTGGCCGTCCAGGCCTTCGGCGTTTGTAATATTTCTGGCTTCCGATCCATCCACCCGGGCCAGATAAACCTCGTCTTCTCCGCCTTCAACATTGGTTTGCCAGGCCATCCATTCGCCGTCGGGTGATACGGCAGGACGGCGGTGCAGGCATGCATCATTGGTGAGGAAAGTGGCTCTGGCGTCTTTGCCGTGGCCGTACATCCGAACGAGTGCGACTTGCCGGGGGCTGAGGCCCATGTTTTTTTCGTGCATGAAAATGACACTGTCTTTCAGGGCGATGCCATTGATGGCGCGCATGGGAAGTTCATAGATCTCGCCGTTTTGCTCCACACGTTGATAGACGTGCTTGCCGACGTTGCGTTGGTACATCAAAATGTCGTCAATGGGAGAAATGGTGACGTGGTGCAGGGTGCAGCCCAGTTTTTCAGCATAGATCGTTTTTTCGCCCGTATAAATGTCGATTTTAAAGAGTTTTCCGCCCGGTGTTGAAGGAGAAAAGTGGGTGCTGTTGAATTCGGAGTACAGGGCATGGCGGCCATCTGAAAACAGGGCCGGATGGTCGTCGTAGGAATCCCCTTCTGTGAGTTGCCGCTGCTCGGAGCCGTCTTCTTCCATGATCCAGATTTTGCCGTTGTGGACAATGTCCCCTGTTGTCTCGTCGAAGTGGGTTCGGGCAAAGATGATGGGATTGCGATAGGGGTTTTGTTGCGCCATTTCTGGTTTTTCCCGTGTTGCGTATTTAAAGCCGATGATGCACCGGTGTTTCACCGTTTAATTTATAAGGCTTTTGATCTTTGTCAAATGGATTTGTGTGAACAGGCTGAACAGGACTGGAGATTAAAATAGAACAGGATATTCAATGCCGAGGTGGCACCCCCTTTGGGCAGCAACGATACAATATTCTGTTTTTAAAATGGGTTGGGTTGGATGAGAGAGACAGGTACGATCTTTGCAGTCAAGCTGAGTGAGGAGGCACATTATGTACGAAGGCTTGATTGTGCGCTGTTCTCTGGGAAGGTTGCGGCAGGCGGCTGGGGAGGGTCGGGCCTATTACAGTTGTGAACGGTTTGAAGATTCCTACGGACGTCTGGTCGTGGGGATTGGGGCGCGTCTGGAAGGTCGGACATTGCGGGAAGTTGCACGCACCGGGCGAAAGATGGTCTATGTCAGCCCTGTGGCACTTTGTGATGGGGTGCGATTTCGGCGGGCGCTCAAAGCGGCAGGTCCACCGCCGGATGCATCTGTCGGTTTTGATATCGAAGCGATCTACAAGGCAGTATCCAAATTTTATCCGGAAGCCGCAAAGCAGATTGCCGGGTTGAAGCCCTGTTCAGAGGATGTGTCGCACGGCGTTCGGGTGGGTGCATATGTTCGCCGGTTGATGATCGCTTGTAATGAAAGCCAGCAGGAAGGACGAATTTATTCAGACAGAGCAATGACACTGGGGGTTCTGGCAGGGGTCGTGCACGATATTGGATGTTGGGGTGGGAAGCCTGTTACCGGACACGCGGAAAGAGGTGCTCACATGGTGAACGATTTGATTGCAGGGTCGGCCTGGGTTCAGGATCTATCCGACGCTATTGCACATCATCACACCCCTCTTTTACAGTGTACAGAAAAAGATGTCGGAACGCTTTATCGGATCGCTCCGATTATTTTTGCAGAGGCTGTGCTGGAGTCTGTCGATGGGTCTGTTGGAGCCGTACACCGTTTGGCCTCCAAAGGGGTACCGGTGGTCCTCAAGGATCTGCTGATCAGTCTGTGTAATCTGGAAAAGTGTGCGCCCCCTTTGACGGTGGTGCGCCTCCAAGATCGGGGGCGGGCTTCCGGGTATGATTTGGCGGTGAGTCTGCAAACGGAAAAAGGAGACGTTTCTGGGCCCTATTTGTTGCGTTTTGCACGTCTAGACATCCGGGGTCGTCCCATGCCCGTGCAACTGGAATACAGATGTTTGATCGGACCGGGTCATCCCGATTTTGAGCGCGGCGAACAGGTGGTGGTCGGTCTGCTTTCCAATGCACTTTACGAGCGCCTCTTTCAGGAGTATGAAGGTCTCATTCCGGTGTTTCGGAAGGTTCTGTCAAGATAGGATTTGTTCTGGTTCAGGCTGTTCACTCCCTATGGGTTTTGTCTTCGACAACCAGATTCAAGCGCCAGGTGCCTTCCTCTTCGAAAAAGGCGCTTTTGAGACGCCGGGTGTGTACGATCTGGGGTTGGGCAAGGAATTTTTTGAAGTGTCGGATGAGGTCGATTTCGGAAACATTGGTCCTGACCTTTCGAGGGATGCACCGTTTGAAGAGGGTATAGTCTCGAAGGTTTATGGCACGGTGGAGGATTTCCCAACAGTCGGTCCAGGTTTGCAAGCGGTATGTTTGCAGGTCCGGTCGTTCGGCGTACAGGGCGGGCTCTCCGGTGCGGCGGAAAATATAGGTGGTGGGGTGATCGTAGCGTCGTCCGTTGAGGTCGGTGTGGGTGTCATCCAATACGATGCCGAAGAGTGTGGGTTTCATGGCAAAGGTTTTGACATGTGTGAATCCCAAAGTCCCGTCAAAGAGTGCCTGATAGTACCGTTTTGCAGCCAGGCGGGCTTTTGCAAGGGGCAAGCGGTCGTCGGAAAGGAGGAGGTAGTCGGTTTTGGAGAGGTATTCGGCTTCGAGGCAGGCCAGGTAGTCGCCGTTTTGGCTGAGCGAATCGTTTTGGGCCGTGTAGAGTTCCTGTTCGATGTCCATAAAGAGGTGGGTATTTCGGGTGTTGGAGATCAGTCCAGCTAGGCTGTTGTGGCCCCGTTCGAAGAGGACGGCAGCCTTTTCGGGGGTGTGGCGATGGATCCAACGGGCAGCCTGAACGCGGCTGTCGGGACGGGTGTAGATGGAAACAAAGGCAGTGGCATAGGCCAGGGTGTAAGCGCAAACGGCCACGGCAATGCCCAGGGTCAGGCCGCGTGTTCTAAGTGTCAAAAGTCGGGCTGCAAGCAGGGCGAAGAAGGGTCCCAGGATGACGAAGTAGCGGATGGGTTTGTCGTAAAAGAGGCCAACGATCAGGAAATAGACGGTGCTTGTCAGGACAAGGATCAGGTCTTCGGGACGGCGGTGATAACAGGCGCAGGCGATGCCCAAAAGAACAGAAAGGAGCAGCGGCCAGCCCAGGCCGCCGGGAAAGACATCGGTGAGGTGATAGAGGTAGGGCGTTGTATTTTCGAGATAGAAAGAGCCGCGCTGGATAAAGCCCTCGCTTTTGAAGTTCATCCAGAAGACGTGGAAGAGGTTGCCGGTGAATCGGGCGAAGAAGTAGTCGTGAAATCGGAACAGAGCAGCCGGGGTCAGGACGATGTAGGTGAGCAGAGCACAGGCAGCAGATTGCCAGGGGGCCGGGTCAGTCAGGGCAGATCGAATCTTTCTTTTGGGCCGAAGGAGGTGTGCAATAGCAACGGCGGTGGCAAGCAGGAGGCCGTTGAGCTTGGTGGCCATTGCCAGCCCAACGGCCACACCCGCCCAGAGGTAGGCCCGTTTTTTTCCGGTGTGCAAAATCTGGATGGATTGGATCCCGACCCAGACGGCACAGAGGGCAAGCAGGCCATCGACTGTGGCAAAATGGGCGGCTTGAATCGCCATCGGGGTGATGGATAGGAGGAAGGCAGCCAGCAAGCCTGTGGTATTGTTGTAGGCGTGTTTTCCAAGAACCCATGTGAGGGCAACGGTCAGCAGGCCGATAAGAGCAGAGAGGACCCGGCCCGACAAACGGGTTGTGTTGGCGTCCTGGACGCTGGAGCCAAAGGGGATGAAACCTAGGGTGATGCCACCCAGGCTGGCGGTTGCCTGATAAAGGTACATAAAGACCGGACCGTATGTGGAAAAGAGGTAGGTCTGACCGTTTCGTTCTGCGGTGGGGTAGATTCCGGTGTGGAGGCTTTTTGTGGCAGATTGGAGGGCGTTGGCATCGGGGTGAAAGCTGCTATCCACAAAAGAAATGGAACGATCATCGACCTGGAAATCCTTC
>JAPUJS010000504.1 GCA_027296045.1 bacterium
GGGATCGATCCGATGCGTTCGATTCGAACCGTGACATTGCCCGAGAGCGATCCTGTGGGGATCTGGATTTCGGGGCCTCCAGACAGGGAGACAGTGCCTCCAGATGCGGCATCGAGAGTGGCTTCTGTGCGGGTTGTGGGGGGGGTATTTTCTACTTTTTGACCGAATGTCCTCGTGAAGGAGAGAAAGTCGGAAAAGCCGACGTCCCCACTGCCGTCCAGGTCGAATCTCGCGTTGTAGTTGGCATTTCCCTGGCGTGTGCCAAAATTTTGGGCGAAGAGGATAAAATCGCCAAATCCGACGGTTCCGTCGGCGTCAAAGTCGGGATTGAGGGAGGCAGATTGACCGCCCAGGGGCAGCGTAAAGGCGAGGCATGAAACGAGGAATACCAGTCGGAATAAGCGGGAAGACGGCATAAGATGACGTATCCTGGGGACGGGTTTAAGAGAAGATCGACCGGGGGAGGTTCCTTTTCAGATCGGTCGATTTTACGATGGTATCACCCAAAAATGGTATCACCCCGACTGAATGGTAGGTGTTATAATAATAGATGAACATAAATGCGCAATCGAAATCTGAATCTGTGTGCCTGCATCCAAACCGCAAAGCGTGTGCCAGAAACGACCCAGGAATGTGACTCAGACAGGATGCCGATAGGTATCAAGACACAGGATGGGTTGAAAGATATCGGGACAAGACCCGGTGAAAGGCTTTGACCTGTGGGTTTGCAAAGGTGGTATTTCGCCCAACAAGACTGATGGGTCGGCTGAGGCCAGGATCGGGGAAGCGGACCAGGCATGAAGAGGGAATGCCCAGAGATTGGGTGACGCCAATGGGAACCAGACCGTGGGCCAATCCACAACGGGCAATTTGGGCGATACAGGTAAAGGATTGGAGGGTCTGTTCGACGTGGATGGAAAACCCCCACATTTTGGAGAAGGCGCGAAGACGTTTGTCCAGGTGATGCCAGGTGGCCGAGTGGGGTTCTATGGTGAGAACGGAAAGGGGGCTTTGTGCTATTAGATCGATGGGTTGGAGTCCTGCAGGGACAATGACCATGGGTTCTTCAAACAGGGGTTCGGCTTTGAATTCGGGGATGTCGTCGCTGATACCGGCGCAAAGGGCGAGCATGTATTCGCCAGAACGCACATGATCGAGGACGACAGGGCTTCGGTGGGCATTGAGGTGGATTTCGAGCCGGGGGATCTCGGATTTGATCTGGGCGATGGCTTCTGCACCCCAGGAAGAGAGGATAGACTCTGAAACGCCAATGACAATACGACCGCCCTCCGGAGGAGAATCGTCCAGGAGGGCTTCTTTGATAGAGGCCATGAAGGGGCGGGTTTTTTCAAGCAGGCGAAGGCCGGCAGCTGTGAGGCGAACCCGGCGGCCTGCCGGTTCGATGAACTTCTGGCCCAGTTCGGCTTCGAGGGTGGCTATGCGTTTGCTCACGGCAGACTGGGTAATGCGAAGGCGGACGGCTGCCCGGGTCATGGTGCCTTCGGCTTCGAGGGCGGTCAGGGCTTCGAGATTGGCGATCATAGCAAGTCCTTAGCCGAGTTTCCCTACACCCCCTTCGTGCAAGACCCAACTCGGATTATCTGATTCATTCCTTTTTAGAATATATTTGAGTATAATGATTCACTTTTTTATTGATTTGAAGATACGTACCTTTTGGGAATTCTCGCAAGATTTTCTTGATCCCCCTCTCCAGGAGTCTGTGATGGCAAACCCTCAAGAAACACCGGAAGCTGCTGCCAAACGCATTTTTGGGAAACGGGCCGCATGGTATGTCACTGTGGCGGCTCTTGCGAGAATGGAGCATAAATGAAGGGTTGAGAGATTGGGTGTTGGGATCGGTCCATATCGCACTTGCAATTATCTATAAATCTGATATTTTTTGTATGTGATATTATGAATGTAGTTCAACTGCGAGGGGACAGCATATGAGTCAACAAAGCAATCCTTTGAATACACGCGGCACCCTGAGTACCTCGGGTGGCGAGGTGACCATTTATCGGTTGAATCAGCTTGAGGCCGATGGTGTCGGGCAGGTCTCTGGGCTGCCGTTTAGCATCAAGGTGCTTTTGGAGGCGGCATTGCGAAATCTGGATGGCTACCAGGTGCAAGAAGAGGATGTGGTCGGCCTGGCAAGGTGGAATGCCGAAGCCCCTGCGCAGGTGGAAGTGCCTTTTAAGCCCGGTCGGGTGGTCTTGCAGGATTTTACGGGCGTGCCATCGCTGGTGGATCTGGCGGCTTTGCGCTCGACCATGAGTCGGATGGGAGGCGATCCGACGCGGATTGAACCGCTCATTCCGTCCGATCTGGTGGTGGATCACTCGGTTCAGGTGGACCGGTTCGCGCATTTGGATGCGTTGCGGATCAATGGGGAGATCGAGTTTGAGCGAAACCGGGAGCGCTATGAATTTTTGCGCTGGGGTGCCAATGCGTTTGAGAGCTTCCGGGTGGTGCCGCCTATGACAGGGATTGTGCATCAGGTGAATCTGGAATATCTGGCCAAAGGGGTGGTAGTGCGAGACGGGACGGCGTTTCCAGACAGTCTGGTGGGCACAGATTCGCATACGACGATGATTAATGGGCTGGGCGTGCTGGGCTGGGGGGTCGGTGGGATTGAGGCCGAGGCGGTGATGCTGGGGCAGCCGATCTATATGCTCACACCCGAAGTGATTGGTTTTAGGCTTTACGGACATTTACCGGAAGGAACGACGGCGACGGATTTGACGTTGCGGGTGGTCCAGATGCTGCGCGAAAAGGGTGTGGTGGACAAGTTTGTGGAGTTTTATGGCACGGGACTGTCGGGTATTGGACTGGCCGACCGGGCAACGATTGCGAATATGGCGCCTGAATACGGAGCGACAGTGGGGTTCTTTCCGGTGGACGAAGAGACGTTACGTTTTTTGGAACGGACGAGCCGAACCCCGGACGAGGTGGATCTGGTGGCGCGTTACACCAAGGAACAGGGTTTGTTCCGCACCGATGATTCGGTCGAACCGGCGTTTACCGATACGCTTGGGTTGGATTTGAGCACGGTGGAGCCGAGCCTGGCGGGGCCAAAGCGGCCTCAGGATCGGATTGCACTGACCGGGATGAAGAAGAGCTTTGCGGCGGCGTTGACAGCGCCGGTCGGGAACAGCGGGTTTGGGCTTGAAGCCGAGGCGGTGAGCCGCAAGGCGACCGTGGCGATGAACGGGCAGTCGGAGATTGGCCACGGGGCGGTGGTGATTGCGGCCATTACGAGCTGTACGAATACGAGCAATCCGTCGGTTATGGTCGGTGCCGGTCTGCTGGCGAAAAAGGCGGTTGAGCGCGGGCTTCAGGTGGCCACCCATGTGAAGACAAGTCTGGCACCGGGGTCTCGGGTGGTGACCGATTATCTGGATCAGGCGGGGTTGACATCTTATCTGGAGCAGTTGGGATTTCACACGGTGGGGTATGGGTGCACAACATGTATTGGGAACAGCGGTCCTCTGCCGGACCCGGTGGTCGATGCGATTCACGAAGGCGATCTGGTGGCGGCTGCGGTATTATCGGGCAATCGGAACTTTGAGGGACGCGTGCATCCACATGTGAAGGCAAATTATCTGGCTTCTCCGCCCCTGGTGGTGGCCTATGCGCTGGCCGGACGTGTGGATCTGGATCTTTCTTCTGAACCCCTGGGTGAGGACTCAAATGGAAACCCGGTGTATTTGAAAGATATCTGGCCCAGCCAGCAGGAAATTGCCGATACGATTGCCGAGGCGTTAAAGCCAGAGATGTTTGCAGCGCGGTATGGAAATGTGTTTGACGGCAACGAGAGGTGGAATGCAATTTCGGGCCAGGATGCGGATTTGTACGACTGGAATGCGGACAGCACCTATGTGCAGGAGCCGCCCTTTTTCCAGAATCTTTCTCCCGAACCGGGGGATATTGAAGATATTTCAGGCGCTCGTGTGCTTGCAGTGTTGGGAGATTCGGTGACCACGGATCATATTTCCCCGGCCGGCAGTATTGAGGTGGATGGTCCGGCCGGTGCCTATTTGATTTCCAAGGACGTAGAGCCCAAAGATTTCAACTCTTATGGATCGCGGCGTGGAAATCACGAGGTGATGATGCGGGGCACGTTTGCCAACATCCGAATTCGAAACTTGCTGACCCCCGGAACAGAAGGCGGTGTGACGGTTCATTTGCCCGATGGCGAACAGATGAGTATCTACGATGCGGCGATGAAATATGTGGATGCGGGCGTGCCGTCGATTATTCTGGCGGGTAAAGAGTATGGAATGGGTTCATCGCGCGACTGGGCGGCCAAGGGTCCGGCGCTTTTAGGCGTTCGGGCGGTGATTGTGGAGAGTTTTGAGCGAATTCACCGGAGCAATCTGGTGGGAATGGGCGTGTTGCCTCTGGAGTTTAAGAACGGAGAGAACGCCGAATCGCTGGGGCTTTCGGGCAAAGAGGTGTTTGATATTACTGGGGTGGCCGGTGATTTGAAGCCTTTGCAGGATGTGACGGTGACGGCAAGGGGCGACGACGGGAGTGAAAAGACGTTTCTGGCAACCGTGCGCATTGATACGCCCGTGGAGATTGACTATTATCGAAACGGTGGGATCTTGCACACGGTGTTGCGGAAATTTTTGAAGGAGGCGTAGGATGGAAATGGTCCTGCATTTCCAGCCGGTGTTCAATCTGAGTGACGAGAAATTTTTTGACTTCTGTCAGCTCAATCGCGACGTGTGCCTAGAGCGCAATGCGCGAGGGGAGGTTATCATTATGCCACCGGCAGGGGGTGAGACGAGTCAACGCAATGCCGAAATTACCATGCAGTTGGGCATGTGGGCCAAAGAGAACGGCACGGGTGCCACCTTCGATTCTTCGGGTGGATTTCGCATGTCCAACGGAGCCGTGCGTTCTCCCGATGGGGCATGGATAGAACACACGCGTCTGGCCTCTTTGAGCGCTGAAGATCGGCGACGGTTTATCCCTTTATGTCCCGATTTTGTGATCGAGTTGCGATCGGAAAGCGATCCTTTGACGGGATTAAAAGACAAAATGCAGGAGTATATGGAGAACGGAGCTCGGTTGGCCTGGCTCATTGATCCGTATGACAGAAAAGTTCATATTTACAGACAGGGTCTTCCCGTGGAAGCGTTGGACGATCCATCCCAGGTGTCGGGTGACCCCATGCTTCCAGGTTTTTCACTGGATATGACAGAGATTTGGTAATAACGGTTTTGGTATGAAAAAAAGCCTTTTTCGAAAAGGGCTTTTTTGTTGGGGCGGCCTATCGGGGTCGCCCTTCTCTATTTTTCTCCCTTATTGGCAAACGATTTTGCGTTGATTTCGTATTTTTTTAGTTTTTGATGGAAGTTCTGCCAGGCGATTCCGGCCATCTTGGAGGCGTGGGTGATGTTGCCGCCCGTTTTGGTCAGCACCTCTTTGATGTAGATTTGTTCGAAGGAATCCCGGGCTTCACGCAAGGGGAGGTGGGCGTAGCTTTCGGTGGCCGATAGGGAAGCGGAGGCCCCTTCCTGGAGGGCAGGGGGCAGGTCGCTGACCTGGAGGGTTTCTTCGAGGGAAAGGGCGACGGCGCGTTCGATCACGTTTTCGAGTTCGCGCACATTGCCGGGCCAGTCGTGGCGCACCAGGCGGTCGATGGCCTCATCGGAGACGTCGATTTCCCGGTCGGTTGCGTGTTTAGACAGGAAGTGCTTGACCAGAAGGGGGATGTCGTCGCGTCGTTCCCTTAAGGGTGGCAGGTGAATTTCGATGACATTGAGGCGGTAAAAGAGGTCTTCTCGAAAGCGACTTTCTTGGACTTCTTCGGCCAGGTTGCGATGGGTGGCGGCAATCAGGCGAACGTCGGTTTTTTGGGGGGTGGTAGACCCAACGGGTGTGAATTCTTTTTCTTGCAATACACGCAGGAGCCTCACCTGGGCGTTCAGGCTCATTTCGCCGACTTCGTCCAGGAAGAGCGTGCCGGCATTGGCCGCTTCGAAGATGCCTTCTTTTTGGGAAATGGCGCCTGTAAAGGCGCCTTTTTCGTGGCCAAATAGTTCGGATTCGAGGAGTTCTTCGGGGATGGCGGCACAGTGGAGGGAATAGAGGCGTTTTTCGGCGCGGGGGCCGTTGTAATGAATGGCCCGGGCGATGAGTTCTTTGCCGGTGCCGGTTGCTCCGATGATGAGCACAGTGCTTTCGGTGTTGGCAATGCGTTCGACCAGGCCGTAGACCTCCTGCATGGGGGCGCTGGTTCCCACAATGCCTTCGAAGCGGTATTTGTCCCGGAGCTGGGATTTGAGCATCCGGATTTCTTCGGAGTTGTCCAGGGCCATCTGGATCCGAAGGTTGACCTCTTCGGGATCCGAGGACTTGGTAATATAATCACAGGCCCCCAGCTTCATCGCCTCAACCGCGTTTTCGATGCTGCCATGGGCGGTGAACATTATGACCATTTGATCCGGCGAATTTTCTCGGAGATGTTTGAGCGTTTCCAGGCCATTCATTACAGGCATGCGCATGTCCAAAAGGACCATGTCGAAGGTGTAAATTTCGCACTGTTTGAGGGCTTCGGCGCCGTCGCTGGCCAGGGAGACGTTGAAGCCGTTGAGTTCCAGGTTGATTTTGATGGTTTCCTGGAGGTTGGGTTCGTCGTCGACAATGAGAATATGACGTTTGGGCATGGTGGTTAGTCCTCTTCCGATTCGAGGCGACGGTGTTTGAGATAGAGGAGAACGACGTTGATGAGGATGACGGCCCAGGCGATGGTAAGACCGATGCGGCGAAGTCGCTGATCGTTGAGCAATTCGGCGACTAGGGCGCGGGCACTGTTGGCGGATTGGGCGGCCTGTTTGGCGGTGGTGTGGACGGCATCTTCGTTGAGAATGTGCCAGATCAGGCGGGTCTGGGCGAGACCGGCATGGGCGTTCTGGAGAGATGATTCGGCACGACGGGTGTTGAGGCCCAGGGTGGTTGCATGGGCGATTTCGGCTTCGGCCAGGAAAAGGGTGTCTCGGAGGGCTGTGAACCGGGATTTGACCCGCTGGCCCATGGCAAAGGCCGGGGTATTGGTGGCATGGCAGGCGGCACACTGGTCTTCCATGAGGGCAATTGTCGGAGGTTGTACGTTGTGATTGCTGTGGCAGGAAGAACAGGCCAGGGCACCGATTTTTTCCATGCCGGCTTTATGGGGGCCGGCATCGAAGTTTTCTTTCGGGCCCATGTGGCAGGTGCCACAGACCAGGGAACGGTAGGCTTTGCTGTTCGGGTTCTGGACGGGGGTGATGTTGTGAGTACCATGGCAATCGATACAGATGGCCTGGGGGTTCCCTTTTTTCCAGTGAACCGAGCGAATATAGTCGCTGTAAGGATCTGGGTGGCAATCGCCGCAGAGGATCGGGACTTGGATTTTGGGAATGCGGTCGGGCTGGTCTGGGGAGTGACAGTCGCTGCATTCGAGGAATTCGTGGACGCTTAACAGGAAGGCAGCTTGTTCTTCGGAGGACAGGGGTTCGAGGCCTTCTGCGGGGGTCCAAAATAGGAGGGCAAGGAGGAAAAGCAGACCCCTCATGGCGTGTCCTCCCCCGCTTTGGGTTCTGGACTTGGAATGGAATGGGGGATGCCTTTGAGGTCGAAGTGATAGGGGATGCCGAAGATGGTTTGCGTGGTGTCGGAAAGCTTGCCGAGCACGCCCAGGGCCAGGGTGATAACGAGGAAGGCGGCTCCAATGCCCATGGCAAGCGGGCGACGCCTGGGGTCTCGTTCGGGAGAGCGATCGATGAAAGGCAGGAGGAATAAGAGGAGGCCCACGATGCCGGGAAGGGCGACGGCGATGGGTTCGGGCATGTATTTTAAGAGCTGAAACATGGGTAGAAAATACCACTCGGGTTTGATGCCCTGCGGGGTTTCGAAGGGGTTGGCCGGTTCTGCGAGGTGGAAGGGGGTCAGGATGGATAGGGTGAGTAAGATGCCGATGAGGATGTAGGCGACCATAGCTTCTTTGAGCACATGATGGGGAAAGAAGGGTTTGCCGCCGCGTTTTTTGAGTTCCTCTCCTGTGGGTTCGGGTTCGTCGGTGCGCTGTAAAGGGGCCGTGCCCTGGATGCGGACCAGGAGGAGGTGAAGCGAGACCAGGCCGATGAATGCCAACGGGAGGAGGGCGACGTGGGCGACAAAGAAACGGCCGAGGGTGGCTTCGCCCACTTCGGCACCGCCTCGCATCCATTCGGTTGTGAGAGGACCCACAACCGGCATCGATCCGGGCGCTTCGGTTCCAACGGTGGTGGCCCAGAATGCGAGCTGATCCCAGGGGAGGAGGTAGCCGGTAAAGCCGAAGCCCAGGACGATGCCGAAGAGGAGGACGCCGGCCATCCAGGTGATTTCCCGGGGGCGTTTGTAGCCACCGTAGACAAAGGTTTTGAGCATGTGGAGGAAGACAATGAGGACCATCAGGCTGGCGCCCCAGGCGTGGAGCTGGCGGATGAGCCAGCCGAAGGGGACCTCTTCCATGATGAATTGGACGCTTTGATAGGCATCTTTGACGGTGGGCTTATAGTAGACCATCATCAGGAGACCGGTAATGACCTGGAGGACAAAGAGGAGGAGGGCCATGGAGCCTAGGGTGTAGAAGAAATTGGTGTGCGGGGGAACAACTTTGCGCAGGTTTTTGTTGAGGGCATCCAGGATGGGCCGGATGTCAAATCGATCCTGGATCCAGTCCTGGATGGAAGTAGAGATATTTTGAAGTGTGTTCATGGGGCATTTTCTGATGTAAACGGTTGATGTGTGCCCCGGCTTTTTGGGGTTCGGAGTTTCGGATTGCTCCAATTTAACTCGAAACGCCCCTAACTTGCAAGCCTGACTTGCCAGCTTTCGACAATTTCTTGAAAGATATCGTCCAGCGACTTGGTGAGGGTCCAGTTGGGGTAGTGGGCTTTCATCTTTGACAGGTCGCTGTAGTAGCAGATGTGGTCGCCTTCTCTGTTCTGGTCGGTGTAGGTATATTTCATGGGGTTGCCGGAATATTCGGCGGCTTTGTCGAAGGCTTCGAGAATAGAACAGCTGTTCTCTTTTCCCCCGCCGAGGTTGTAGACTTCGCCGAGACGGGGCGATTGGGCAAATTCCCACATAAATTGGGCGACGTCGAGGGAGTGGATGTTGTCGCGGACCTGTTTGCCTTTGTAGCCGTAGACGGTGTATTCGCATTCTTCCAGGTTGCATTTGACCAGGTAGCTTAAAAAGCCGTGAAGTTCGACGCCGGAGTGATTGGGTCCGGTGAGACACCCGCCTCTTAAACAGCAGGACGGGATGCCGAAATAGTGTCCGTATTCCTGGACCATGACATCGGCAGCTACTTTGGAGGCGCCGAAGAGAGAGTGCTTGGACTGGTCGATGGTGAAGGTTTCGGGGATGCCGTTTTGATAGGTGGGGTCGTCGTATTCCCAGCGGGTTTCGAGCTCTTTGAGGGAAATGTTGTTGGGGGCATCTCCGTACACCTTATTGGTGGACATGTGAATAAAGGGCGATTCCGGACAGGTCTGGCGGGTGGCTTCGAGCAGGTTGAGGGTGCCGACGGCATTGACGTCGAAATCGTCGAAGGGAATTTGGGCGGCCAGGTCGTGGGAGGGTTGGGCGGCGGTGTGTACGATGACGTCTGGAGAGACGGTTTTGAGGAGGTCGTGGACGCCTTTGCGATCGCGGATGTCCACTTCGTGATGCGTGAAGTGAGGCAGGTTATCTGCCAGGCGTTTCTGGTTCCAGCGGGTGTCGCCCTGGGGGCCGAAGAAGGTGGCGCGCTGGTTGTTGTCGACGCCGTGAATGGCGAAGTCTTGTTGGGAGAAGAAGGTGCAAACTTCGGAGCCAATGAGGCCGGAGGAGCCGGTGACGAGGATGGTTTTCATAGGCTATAAAATATAAAATATGGCTCTTAGCCGCGAATGATTTTGTTGTCGTGGATGGTCAAAGGCAACGATGAAAGGGGTTTGGGCGGGGGGCCGGCGGTGACGTGGCCATGGAGATTGAAGTGACCGCCGTGGCAAGGACACTCGATATGGCCTTCTATTTCGTTCCAACGTACCACGCAACCCAGGTGGGTGCAGACGGCTGAGAATCCGTAGAGTTGACCGTTTTGTTTGACCACCAGCGTGGGTCGTCCGGCCAGACGGCCAACCATTCCCTGGCCTTCTTTCAGGGAATCGGGTGGGATGGGGTTTCCGTTGGCGTCTTCCAGGGCGTTGCCAGACAGGCTCCGGCCTTTGAGGGGCATTAAATAAGCCGCTACCGGGGTGAGGAAGCCGATGAGGGTGGTGAGGAAACCAAGACCGAGGAGGAAGCCGAGCAGATCGCGTCTTTTGGGTGTGTCGGACATTTTTGAGATTCCTGGAGGAATGTACAAAAAAAGACCGGTTGCAAACGGCTTCCGGCCTTGCTGTTTCGACACCCGGCTTGAGTTAGAGTTCCAGTTTTTGGATGCTGGTGCGCACGGCCTCGGCAGAACGGTGAAGGGCGGCGGATTCTTCGGGGGTGAGGCCGATTTCGATAATGCTTTCGATGCCGATTGCGCCCAGTTTGATGGGTACGCCTACAAAAAGGTCCCGGATGCCATATTGTCCGGTGAGCCAGGCGGCGCAGGGCAATATGCGCTTTTTGTCACGCACAATGGCGGCGACCATTTCGGCAACCGCCGAGGAGGGGGCGTAGTAGGCGCTGCCGGTTTTGAGGTGACCCACAATTTCGGCACCCCCGTCTCGGGTGCGCTGAACGATTTGCGCGATGGTGGGGGCATCCAGAAGTTCGGTAAGCGGGATGCCGGCGACCGAAGAATAGCGGGGAAGCGGCACCATTTCGTCGCCGTGACTGCCCATCACAAAGGCGGTGACATCTTCGACGGAGACATCGAGGGCTTGGGCGATGAAATACCGATAGCGGGCCGAGTCCAGGATGCCGGCCATGCCAACGACTCGATGGGGCGGGAAACCGGTGGTTTTGAAGGCGACATAGGCCATCGCATCGAGGGGGTTGGTGACCACGATGACAATGGCATTTGGCGCTACCCGTTTGATGTGTCCGCTCACCGTGCCGACGATATCGGCATTGGTAGCTTGCAGATCGTCGCGGCTCATGCCCGGTTTGCGGGCGATTCCGGCAGTGATCACCACCAGGTCGCACCCGGTGAGGGCGTCGGGATCGTTGGTACCCGTAATAAGGGTGTCAAAGCCTTCCACGGGAGCAGACTCGGCCATGTCGAGTCCTTTGCCCTGGGGAAGGCCTTCGGCCACGTCCAGAAGGACGACCTCGCGGCCCAGTTCGCGTTCGGCGATGCGCTGGGCCGTGGTGGCACCCACATTCCCGGCTCCAACGACTCCGATCTTCACGGGGCTTTACTCCGCTTGGGCGTAGACGCTGACTTTTTTTCGGTGCTTACCTATGCGCTCGAACGTGACGATGCCGTCCACGAGGGAGAAGAGCGTATCGTCTCTGCCTTTTCCCACGTTGTTGCCCGGATGGATTCGGGTGCCGCGCTGGCGCACAATGATCGAACCGGCGCTAATCTTCTGACCGCCGAAGGCTTTGACGCCCAGACGCTGGCCTTGGCTGTCGCGGCCGTTGCGGGAACTGCCGACACCTTTTTTGTGGGCCATTTTTTTCCTCCACCCCCTGTCTCCCGGTGAGGGGTAGGGGTTGATAGGTTTTAGGCTGAAATTTTATCGATCTGGATTTCGGTGAAGGGCTGGCGGTGGCCGTTTTTTCGGCGGTAGCCCTTGCGGCGTTTCATTTTGAACACAATGACCTTCTTGCCGCGGCCATGGCCCAGTACGCTGGCTTCCACGTGGGCCCCATCGATTTTAGGGGCACCGATCTTGGTTTCGCCGTCGCCGCCTAAAAGCAGGACGTTGTCGAAAGTGACGGTTTCACCGGTTTCCGCCGAAAGCCGGGACACACGGATGCGGTCGCCTTCCTGGACTTTGATCTGGGAGCCGGCGACATCTACGACTGCATACATTGGGAACCTCCGGGGAGTAAAAAAAACGGGTAAAAATTCAGATCTCAAACAAACTTCCCGGTCCGAATGGATCGGGAAGTTGAAAGGATGCTAAAGCTAAAGAAACGCGCAACTTCTGTCAAGATTTAACTTCATTTGTGACGTCTACATTTCGCTTTCGGGAAAAAATGCGATAGACGTCGGCTTCCAGGTCGGGATCGGCTTCGACATTGAGCCACACCCGGGTAGATCGTCGGATGCGCTTGAGGCGTTCTTTTCGGTTTTCCAGGAGGTATTCGCCAATCTCCGGGTGGACCTGTACGGTGAGGCGGCGTTCCATCGCGGCTGCCCGGGAGCGTTTGAGCCAGCGCTCGATGCGGGCAATCACGGTTTCGCGGCTAACTACGCGGCCTGTACCATTGCAGGTGGGACAAGGTTCGGAATAGGTGAACAGGAGCGAGGGCCGCACCCGCTGGCGGGTCATTTCCATCAGTCCAAATTCTGAGATTTCGGAATAGCGGATTCGAGAGCGGTCGGGCCGGATGGCCTGGCGTATCTCGTTTTCGACCTTTTTGCGGTTTCTGGGGTCCATCATGTCGATAAAATCGATCACAATGATGCCGCCCATATCGCGCAGGCGAATCTGACGGGCGACCTCCTTGGCGGCTTCCAGATTGGTTTTGAGAACCGTTTCTTCCTGGTTGGATTTGCCTACATTGCGACCGGAGTTGACGTCGATGGCCACCAGGGCTTCGGTGTGGTCGATGACCAGGTATCCGCCGCCTTTCAACCAGGCCCGGCGTTCGGATGTTTTTTCGATTTCTTGTTCGACACCAAAGGCGTCGAAAATGGGCCGTTTGTCCCGGTAGTATTCGACGGCCTTGCGCAGGTTTGGAGAGACGCCTTTTAGATACACAAGAATTTGCTTGTATTCCCGCTTGGAATCGATGACCAGCCGGGAGACGTCGTCGGTGAACAGGTCTCGGATGAGGCTGGAGGTCATGCCCATTTCCTTGTGAATCAGGAGAGGGGCCGTATTTTTATTGCCCTGTTTCTGGATGCGTTTCCAGGTGTTAATCAATTCCTTGAGGTCTCGCCCCAATTCTCGATCTCCCTGGCCTTCGGCTTCGGTACGGATAATGAGGCCAAAGCCGTTGGGTTTGAGATTTCTTCCCAGGTCTCTTAAGCGACGTTTTTCGCCCCAATTGGTAATTTTGCGGGAAACCCCAACCTTATCGCCGTCGGGCACCAAGACCATGAAACGGCCGGCCAGGGACGGCACAGCCGTCACCCTGGCACCTTTGGTGCTGATCGGTTCTTTTTTTATTTGCACCAGAATTTCCTGGCCTTTTTTGAGTAGATTCTCGATCGGGACGATGGGTTGTCCCCGGGAATTGGTCTGATAGGCCGTATCTTCCAGGGCTTCGCTGTCCAATTCGACCATCGATCCGGGAGACCCGGGCATGTCGGATACGTGGAGAAAAGCCGCTTTTTCTTGACCAACATCGACAAATGCGGCCTGCATACCTGGTAGCACAGCGGCGACAGCGCCCTTGTAGATGTCGCCCACCATGCGTTCCTGTTCGGCCATTTCGACCAGAATTTCGACCAGTTTGCCATCCTCCAGAATGGCAATTCGAGATTCATGGGATGCAACATTGATGATAATTTCTGTCTTCACACGCACACGTTCCTTTACAAATGAATATGAATCAATAGGATAGATCTAACAAAGCTAAGTCAGAAGGAAGGCAATCTAAGGTGGAAGGGATTCCGGGTAGGCGGGGGCGGAAAACCGGGAAAGCGGCTCGTTCGAACTTATCTATTTGTAAGTGTTAGAGATAGTTATACTAGAAACTTAATAAAATAGGCCGGTTGAGGCAAGGGAAAATTCTATTGGGAAACCACTTGTCTGGGAAAAATGGTGATTTCTTCGACAATGGCGCGGGCAGGAAGGTTTGCGACCATACATACGGCTGCGGCAACGTCTTCGGGCAAGAGGGCGGCGCCGATGCCGGTGCCAGCGCCGGTGATAATGGCCGTTTTGGTGGAAGACATAGATGGATCTCCTGGTGAGAGAAGGACTCTGGTATAAGAAGACAGCCTGCGAATACAGTATATCCATAGCGGTTCCATCGTTTTTACTCTTCTCCCTTTATGATCTTTGCCGTATCCAATACTCACGAAAAGCCCGTAAACGTGGCAGTGTCTCACGGTCCTTCTGGCGGTTGGCGGCCTCTTTGCTGGCGATGATGTCGTCTATATGGCAGACGGGGAAACCTTCCACATCCACATGTCTTTCCCAGGCATCGCTGAAGCATTCGATGCCATCGGGAGCGAAGATCAGGTCGAGATCGAAGGGACCGTTTTTGAGCTGGACAAAGTCTTTGCCGCGCTCGATGTCAAGTGCGTGTTCGTCGGTCAGTGCGAATCCGAGCTCTCGAAGTGCATTCACCAGCGCCCGACCGTTTTCAGGCGAGCGGTCCACCAGCAAGTCGGCGTCCTGCGTCGTGTCTGGGAATCCGAGCAGGATGGCCCCTGATTTACCAATGAACAGGTACCGTACGCTGTGGCGTTTCAGCGCGTCACGAATTTCCTGTGCTTGTCGATACTCAAACGCGCCCATAACCCAGCCATTCCGGCAGGTGGGTTTCGCACCATTGACGGTAGTCTTCCATGGTGTCGAAAGCCCGATAGGGCACATCGTCCAATACGGGCTTATAGGTTTGAATGAAGGCGTATCGCATCCGGGTTTCAAGGGGTCGCCTGGCGGCTGCTTCAAAGTCCTCCAGCCACTCGGTGGGAATCTCCACGTTTTCTGTTCGATCCTGGAGATGGGTCTTACATTCTTGGACGTTTTCTTCAACTGATTTCGCTTGCTGTTTCATGGTCTACTCCAGAATTAGCACGTTATCCTCAATGTGATAGGGCGCGATGCCCGATTACACACCTGATCCCGGCTGGTTCATTACAAAAGTAGGGGTCTAAGAGAGTGCCCTGGTGTCGTGACCGAATGCTTCTGATGTCTTCTATGGTGGTTTCAGGATAATATACGATGTCTTCACATTGAAAGCAAAGGAGCACTCTGAAGTATGGAATTGACGCTTTCGGCTTGCCTTTGAGCGTTTCTCTGTTATATTTGTACATAATTTTGTACAATTCAATGGAGGCAAAATGGCCGATATTACACTGCCTGTATCTCAGGTCCGTCGCGATCTGCCCGCCCTAGTTCGCAAGGTGGACGCCGATTTTACCCGGTATATTATCACAACAAACGGTACGCCCAAAGCCGTGCTGCTTTCCTATGAAGAGTTTGAGGCTTTCGAGGAGACCCTCTCTGTGCTCAGCGACCCCCAGATTCTGGCCGACATTCAGGAGGCACGGGCAGCCCGAGACCGGGGGGAGACCCATCCCCTGGAGCAGGTAAAAGGAGAACTTGGGGATGCAGGTTGAGCTTTCGCCGAAGGCTCGAGCCCAGCTCAAGGATCTCTCCCGAGATGCCTCTCTTCGAAGGCGTCTTCTAAATGCACTGGAAGGACTTGTCAAAACACCCCTTGCAGGAAAGCCGCTGAAAGGCCCTCTTCAGGGGGTGCGGTCATGTCGAGTTGGGACATATCGCATTTTTTACGAAGTGTTTCGAGATCGCCTGGTGGTGTATGTTTTAGATATTCGTCATCGAGGTGATGTGTACCGGCGGACACAAGTAACCGGTATCGCTTATCAAATCTGCCAATCAAAAGATGCGTCCCTTCTGTGATTACATAGGGACGGGTAAATAGATCCGAAGCGGGGATCCGCCACGATGTGATTGCATGCTTTATGGCGAAAAGTCCGAAGGTGGACTATATTTTTAATTGAACCTTATTATGCTGATCCTAAAGGCTTAGATTATAACTCACTGTTTGGGAACACAAGATAGTCTTGAGCGAGCTGTTTTACCAAAAATCCCTTTCCGAAATTTTATTTTTGTGGCTATATTCTATTGAAGTGATCCATGCCATTGTTTTCCCATATTTAGAAGGAAGATCTTAAATGACTGAACGGATGCGTACAAACCAAAGAGTACATGTTATTTCAAGAAATGGCGGATGGGCAGTGAAGAAGGAGGGTCATTCCAAAGCGTTTAAGGTGTATAGCACAAAATCAGCCGCTGAAAAGGGCGCAAAAAGGATCTCGAAGGGACACGATGTTATTGTGCATCATCGTGATGGCTCTGTCCAGAAATGGCAAAGGGACAAATGAGTCCCGCTTCCAAAGATAGAAATTTTCACAACAATCCCAAAGAGAGCAATCTATCAAGGAGTATCAAGGAGGAAAGTGATGTCTGAGCCATCTCTTCTTACTGAATTAGAAGAAAACATCAGTCGTTTGTCTTTAGATGAGCAATTGCTTCTTATTGAGCGAGTGAGCCACCGGATACGAGCTGATATTTCTGGTAAAACTGATATAGATGCTCAATTGAGTGAAATGGCCGCAGATCCTGAAATCCAGAAAGAACTTCAGGAAATTGAGCATGAGTTCTCGGCCACAGAGCAAGATGGGCTGGATGATTAATGGCCATTGAGCGTGGTGAAATATACTTCGTGAACCTCAACCCAGTGAAAGGGCGCGAGCAAGCGGGTCAACGTCCAGTATTGGTTCTGTCCATAGATGCGATCAATCGATTGCCTCTTGTCGTGACCGTTGTTGTAGGTACCAAAGGCACCAACATCACACGGGATTATCCCACAAACATTCGATTGAGGCCAGCAGAAACGGGCTTGGATTTGGAAACAGTTTTCCTCGGGTTTCAGATTCGATCATTGGATTCAAAACGCTTTCCAGACAATGCAGTCGGCCGAGCTTCGGGGGCAACTTTGAAAAAGGTGGAAGATGTCGTTCGGTATTGTCTCGGCCTGTAGGCGAGTTCGATTTTCTCTGAACATAGAAAATCTCACCGCAGATTTCAAGCATGATGCCTTCGATTGCGGTTTTTTGCGGCCTGGGTGGCCGCTTTATTTTTGCTTGCACTTACGTGTAACTCCCAGGCAACGAGACCTTCCGGCGTTGCTCAAGCAGCGTCCGGATGCGAGAGCCGATGGGGGCCAGGCCGTAGTCCTGGCCGTTTTCGATGCTCATCATGACGCCAGGTCGCTGGAGACCGGGTCTTCGGAGGGCGCCAGATTACCAGATTTCGCGCAGGTCCAGCGTAAATCCGGAGAGTATGGGATCGCCCGAGATGTGTTCCGGATTTTCCAGTTCTTCAACGAGCAACCCCGGCAGATAAAC
>JAPUJS010000505.1 GCA_027296045.1 bacterium
GCGTGCGAACTTCTGGGTTATCTTTGTCACCCGCCGGTCGGTGCCCCAGACGTTGTAAACTTCGGCCCGGACACCGGCCTGTAGGCCTTTCTGGGAAAAATCGATATCAAACTGTTCGTAGACATTCGAAATCGCTGTAGAATCGGCACCCGGCACTTCTCCGCGTTGCATTTCCGTCAGGCTCGAAACGGTGATCTGTCCCTCTGCCGAAGTCAGAAAAACAAAAACCAGCAAAACAGGCAGGCTATTTTTCCGCATGGTCCCCTCCCGAAGTATGATCGGCTTTATCCTTTGGTAACAGCATCTCGATAGCGTCGATCATCTCCTTGTGGTACCTCGGGATATACCCGGCTTGCTTCAGCACAATCTCCCCGTCCGGTGCAATCAGAAAAGCGCTCGGACATCCGGGCGCTTTGAACCGGCGCAGGAGACTGCCGTCTCCATCGATCACCGTCCGATAGGGAATCTTGAGCCTTTTCAGAAAAGGCCTTACCTTGGCCTGTCCCCGGGGGCCATCCTCGTTGACGCCCAGAATGGTCAGACCTCGTTCCTCATATTTGCGATGCATCTCCGCAAATTTGGGCATCGCTTTCAAGCAGGGCTTGCAATAGGTCGCCCAGAAATCGACCAGCACAGGGCCTTTTTCAAGCAGTTTCTGCAAGTTTACCCGTTTGCCTTTGAGATCCGGCAAAGAAAAGTCCGGTGCAGTCCCAGCGCCTGCCTGTCCTGCCCATAAAAGCAAGGCAGCGATACAAACCTTTACATAGCTCACGAAACCCTCCTTCCCCGGCTGCTCGTTTTACTCACCCTCAGGCAATCACCTGAGCTTCGCCGACCCGGTAATCATACCCTTCCCAGGTCTCAATGGTCTGCTTCAGATCCTCGACATCCAGTTCAACCCCGTCCTGCCCCTCCACCATAAATGTCGCCTCATCCAGATTCAAGATCACATCTTTCACACCGGACCGGTGCTTGAGGGCATCTGTTAGCCCCTTCTCTCAGCCCGTTCAAAAATACGTGCTTAGCGCAAGTCGGACTTTCATGCTTCCTCCATGATATAGGTTATTTCGATGTTTTCTGCTTCCGCAGTTCGGGCATTCAGGACCCATCACAAAAGGCCTTGTTCCTTTATTGCACGGGCTTGCTTGATGGCCCTGGAGACCGTTCCCAGACAACACCCGCCACTCGGGTTGGTCTCCTCACACCGGCATTCTCCAGCCCTCACGCGTTCTGTGATCACCTTCTTAATATCGGTCTCGCCCTTGAGACGGATGTCGTCCCATACCGCCTTACGGTCATAGCCGAAGCAATAACACAGCGGGATCGGATCTTGTGTCTCCTTAATCCCGACACGTACGGCAAGCAGATCTTTGGTAATCACATGATCGCCCAGCGCCGAAACGTAGACCGTATCGCAGTCCGGCGCGTCACAAAAATAATACGGCTGG
Source organism: bacterium (assembly GCA_027296045.1). Classification (GTDB taxonomy): domain Bacteria; phylum Latescibacterota; class UBA2968; order UBA2968; family UBA2968; genus JAPUJS01. The sequence goes on from JAPUJS010000505.1 coordinate 1,449, forward strand.
GACGTCAGAGCAGCCCTGACCTCCGGCTTGATCAGTCTCTCCACTGTTGTCCTTCCAACAGGCTTTGTGACCTGATCGTTCATCGGGCAGCCTGGGGGATCGCCTTCGTGCGGGATAACACAGCAACTTGACATTTTTCCTCCACATCCAACCTTATTGAATCGAACAGCAGGATCCACCCCTGGGCGAAGGCACCAGAGTGCCGTTTCCAGCAAATCGGGCCTTTGAACTGCCAAAGGTCATTCCCAGTATAACCAATCTGCCGGCATAATAATTACGTCCCATCAGAGGAAGACTCATACTCAAGTCCAGTCCGATGTGATCGGTAAGGTGGTAAGACATCGCAGGAATCAGGTTCACCAATCTGCGAACCGAACGAGAGGTCTGGATATCGAAATTGAATGCATTCGTACTCCCGGCGGCACCCCAGAACCCGTCTAAAGACAGTCCTGCAAAAAGCCGGGGCGACAACTGGTAGTTCCCGCGAATGCGAAAAGGGATCTCATCGCCCGGCCTAAAACTCGTGTCCGAATTTCGCAGCCGCTTTCGATATCCCAGATCCAGGCTTGCAGACACGGGCAGGCGATTCCATCCCAAAGACCAGATCAAGTCGATATCATATTGCCCCTCGCCCACCTGGATGCGAACTGGATCGGCTTCGGTGGCCGTAGGAAACTTCAGCGCCACTTCCACCGACGACACAAGTGTCCGATTGAGAAGGCGATAACGTACTGATCCTCGGATGTCTCCAAGACTCAGCCCCTCCTCCTGGACAAAATCATCCTTCAGGCTATAAAGCAACACCGGGACAGAAGCGGAAACCGTCAGGGCGTCCAAAACGCCATAGGCCCCATCCAGCGTCATGCCACCCACCCGGCTCAATCCATTGTTCAAAAATGCCACCCGATCCGCCGAATTGTTGAAAAGCGACCGGGATCGCGTGCCCAGTAGAGATGCCGTGGCAAACACGCCGCCCCGGGGCAACGTCCAGGGCTCAGCAGCTACAGGAGCGATAAAATTGGTGGCCAGCAATCCAAAACTTGCAATCCACATCCACTTCTTCATCAGGATAACCTCCCTGGCTACCCCGGCTTACTTTTGGTCGTCGCATGCTCAGATATCCAATACAAGATATTTAACCACACCCACACGCAATGCCGAGAGCCCCAGCAGCTTCCAGCAGGCGAGATGCCATCGCCACCCCGACCACCCCTGCAATAATCAGCCCAATTTTCCATGCCTTCATGCTTCAATCACCTCCATCATACAATTCAGAATAATTCAGGGGCTCACCCCGCACTCGGTTTCCGAGCCGTAAACCCGGTGCTGTTAATCGCCTTGATCATTTGATCAATGGTCACTTTGCCGTCTGTGTAGGTCACCGTGGTTTTTCCCTTCTCCACATCCACCTCTGTCGACTTCACCCCCTCCAGATCCTTCAGGACCATCTTTACACTGATCGCGCACCCGGCACAGGTCATCCCTTCTACGGGCAGCACCACCTGTTTGACAGGTTCGGCTTGTGCGGTGGCAACAGGTTCGGGAGGGTTGTCCGACCGGTTAAAGACCATAAAACCCGCTCCGAGAACCACCAC
>JAPUJS010000506.1 GCA_027296045.1 bacterium
ACGACCTGTTCTTCGTGTACCTCAGGGGGAGAGGCAATCACGACCGCATCAATCGCCGCATCGCTAAGTACCGATTTGTAATCTTCAAACACCCCCTTGCCCCCAAAAGTGGACAAAAAGGCCTCGGCGCTGGCCTTGGACCGACTGTAAAAGTACAAATCGGCGTGATCCGATAAATGTTTTGCGTGCATCCGGCCAATAGTCCCGCACCCAACCAGACAGATCTGTTTACGCCCCACAGAATTTCTCCACAAGATAGTCGCCCACGCGCAGCGCATTGGCAGCAATGGTCAAACTGGGGTTCACGCCTCCGGAGGTTGGCATAAAACTACCGTCAACCACAAACAAATTCTCCAGACCGCGAAATCGACAGTGGACATCCAGCACAGATTCGTCCGTCCCAAATGCTAAGGTCCCAACCGCGTGGGAAAACGAGTCGAGCCGATAGGTATACGGAATGATCCCACCCGCCTGTTTTAACACCTTCCGCGCCTGAAGTACCAGATAGTCCCGCCGTTCACAATCCGCCTCGGAATAAGCGTGCCTCACCTGAATCTGAGGCAGCCCATAGACATCGGTAGATTTGGAAAGGAAAACCCGATTCTCATACTGCGGTTCATCTTCGGCAACACACAGCAGGTTTTGCATTAACGGTGCTGTCCAGGCCGCCAGATGCTTTCCGCCCCAGGGTGCAAAATGGCTCAATACTTCCGGGGCCGGGGTATAAATATCCTGAATCACCCCGGTCGCCCTGCCGTGGGCTTCTCGAAATACTTCATAAAAATCGCTAAAACAAATCTGCTTGTGAAACCGATGGTCCGGATTGGTTCGGAATGGGAAAATGTATGTCACAATCGTATTACAGTGCCGCATCAAAAAACGACCGATCCGATCTCCCTGTGCAAACGCTCCGAACCCCGACCGTAACAAAAGCGCCGGACTCTGCAAAGCTCCGGCGCTCACAACAATCAAAGGGGCAGAAAGAGAAAAAGTGCTGCGCCCTTCCTTATCGATACATTCAACCGTTTCAACCCGCCCCCCCTTTTCGCCCAGACGCGCCACCATCACATTTGGCATCACTTCCAAACCATAGGCTTGCGCCTGCTTTAACGCCGTTGTAGCCGCATCGTTTTTGGCTTCAATCTGACAGGGGAATCCATCGCAGGTAATACACCGAATACACGTCGTCCTGCCCGGATTAGAAAAATTGATGGCCAACGGAATCTGAAACGGTCGGTATCCCAATGCACATCCGGCTCGGAAAATGCGCTCTGCCGGGGAGGATAAGTCAACCGCTGCAAAAGGATAGTCTGCCGAACGGGGCGGCTCAAACGGATCCTGTCCGGCTTTCCCGTGTACCTCTAAAAGCGTCTCCACCCGGGTATAAAAAGGTTCCAGATCCATATACTCGATTGGCCAGGATTCAAAATCGGTTTCCCGCAACCGCAGGGAGGCGCCCCCATAAAACACCGACATCCCACCGACCACTTCAGCCCCATAAACCGGCTTGAAATCCCGGTCTTCATACTGCCGGATCTGAATCGGCACCTCGCCCCGGTATCGCTGCCGAACCAGGATCTCCCGCTGGTTCCAATCCAATGCGTCCCGTTTTGCCCAGCCACCTCGCTCCAGCACAAGCGTTTTCATCCCCGCTTTTGCAAGCCTGTGGGCACAGACCGAGCCCCCCATTCCCGATCCAATAACAATCGCATCATAATGTGTGGATTTGATAGGCATACAGGAAAACCAACCCGGCAATGATCACCAGGGCTGCGTAGTGAAATTTCTCCCGGTTATCCAGACAGGCCTGGATCCGCGGCAAATCAGGTTGAAATTTCCCCGACATGGTACGCTGAATATACGTCTTGTAATACTCCACCACAAACCGCTCCAACCCTCCGTTCATATAGATCAACAATCCCAGTGGAAGGGGATGTTCAGAATGGTTCACAAAATAAAACAGCGGAGAACATACGGATAGCACCAGACCGGACCGTTGAAATTTAAGCGGTTTAAATCCCTCAAAGGGCGCATCCTTATACGCTCCGCCCAGCGAAACCAGCAAGCCCGTTGCATAGGCCACCACCAGAAAAACCCAGAAAGCCCTCACCCGCACGTCCAGCAGCAACAAACCGAACACCCCAATCACCAGGACAGTTCCCGCCAGATACCGGATCCAATTACTTTCGACCTGCCGACCCAAAAACGTGATCCGGGAAGGGACGAAATATTTCTCCTGATCTTCCGTCCTGAAAAACCCTTTATAAAGCTCCGCCAGAAATCGCTCCAGCCCCATTATCAGAAAAAAGACCTGAATCAGATTGAGAAACGGAAAGCTATTCTGGAAAAAGGGCAAATAATACAGCACCAGAAAAATCACAATGTGAAAATAGATGCTTCTCGGAAAGGTATGCCGTTTAAATCCCTCATAGGGCGAGTCCTTGAAAGCCCCCCAAAGTGATGTATACAGACCGGAAACCAGGTTCATGGCAAATGCTAAATAAAGATTCATGGATTCAACCACCCTCTGCAAATAAAATCAAAACCGGAGTTGCACCTTCCATTTCACCTCCTGAGCACCGGGTTGGTTTTCTCATCCCACCATCCAAAAAAAAGGCAGAACGCCATATCACGTTCTGCCTGTCTTTCTATCCATCCAAATTGTCTAATCATCGTCGTCCCCATAATCCGTCTCAATCCCCACACTATCCAGAAATTCAATCAATGCAGGCAATACGACCACGGCCGTGATAAAACACGCCAGCAGCCCAATAAGGGCCAGCACACCAATCGAATTCAATCCTGGATGGGTTGCTATCATCAATCCAAAAAAACCGACCATGGTTGTCAGCATCGAGACCAACATCGCGCCCCCGGTACTTTTCAACACCAGCGGCAACGATCCGGGACCTTCTTCATGATACCGATGGTACAGGTGAACCCCATTGTCGATGCCCATTCCAATAATCGTCGGCAGAGCTATCATATTGTAAAAATTCAGCTTCATTCCCTCCAGATACATTACCCCGCACATCCAGATGGCCCCACAAACCAGAGGCAACATAACCAGAAAAGCAGGCCGAATCCCCTTGAAATCGGCAACCACAATCACAAACACGACCACCAGCGTCACAACAATCGCCGTCGGGCTGTCGCGCAGCATCAGCTGCAACATATCGGCAAAAATCACATTGGAACTCGACGAATAGAACGTCTTTCCCGACCGGGTCTGAATTTCCTGGGAATCCGCTGCAAAAGCAATGGCATTTTTCCCATCCCGCAACTGAACACTGGGCAATATCTGGGCGAAATAGGCCTGACTGCCGTCAATGGTTCGAAACCTGCGCAAGATATTTTCCGGCAAATCCTGGACGGACAATCGCTCCACATCCAGCAGTTTGCGCAGCGAATCCACACGGGCTTTCTGTTCCCCCTTGATCAGCTTGGCACCTTCCCCGTTGGCCAGTTTCCGAATCTCCTCGATAATCTCCAGTTTATCATCCTGTCCGCGCAGCTCCGTCCACAACGTCTTCACCTTATGAATCGTCGGGGTCGGATCTTCGGCCGCAATTTTGGCCTCAATCGCCGCCACAATTTCGTCCAGTTCCTCTTCGGTATCGGCCAACACAATACTGTAGGATTGCGATTCCTTATTGTATTTCGAAAGCGTAGACATCTTTTCTTTCACGGCCTGTGAAGCAGGCAGATTGGACCGCAAATTTGTAAAATCGTATTCAAACTGAATCTTCGACAGATTCATGCCCAGATAAATCGTCAAAATCACCGCCACAGCCAGGACCGGACGGGCAAATGGAAAGCGGCCCTTGTCACTTCCCCAACCGTGCCCCCACACATGCCGCATTCGAATCAACTTTAACTTTTCATCGGCCAATACCAACCCCGCCGGCAACACGGTTGTCATCGAAACGAACGACATCACAATCCCGGTGCCCACAATAAACCCGAATTCCGAAAAACCTTTAAAATCTGTAATCATCAACGAGAAAAACGCCATCGACGTGGTCAAAGCCGCCGTCAAAATGGCCTGCCCCGTCTGACTCAACATGGTCTCGATCGACTGCTTCACGTCCAGGTGTTCCATTCGGTCTTCGAGATAACGGGCAAACATATGAATGCCAAAATCGATACCCAACCCAAACAAGATAACAAACAGAAAACCCGTCATCGTATTCAGGTTCCCGATCACCCAGTAGGTAATCGCAAATGCCCAGATCAAGCCCATCGCCAGCGGCAGAGCCACAAAAAATGCCGCCAGCGGCTGACGGAAATAAATGGTCAGCAGGACGACAATACCAATCACACCAAAAAGCAGCGTCGATTTAATATCGGAAAGAATCGTATCGTATTCGTCAATCTTGTTCTTAAACGGCCCCCCGTATTCCACCAGCATATTGGGATGATAGGCCTGGGGATTCAGCTTATATACCGCCTCCTGAATAACCCGGTGCATCTCCTTGGCAAAACCAATATCGCTCACCGTCCCGGCCGCCATTGCCTCCAGCGCCAGAATCGTCTTTTCCGGATTGGTATAATACGTATCATCCCCTTCATCCCCGCCACGATACTTATCGATAATATCCGAAAAGTCGAGTTCTGCTTCCTCCTCATCGTCATCCAGCTTCACATACAAAGGTGACAGATTCAGCTTTTCCTGCATAATCCGATCTTCAATCCGGATCTGGATCTCCTCCAGATCCTCAATATCCATAAACAGGAGCGCATTCTTTCGGTAGAACGCAACATCCTTTTTGTAGTCTATAAAGTTAATATACTTTTTATACTCCTCGCCCTGCAATTCCCGGGTCAGGTCCTCGGCAAAGCGTGTGGACGCTTCAAAATCCTCACACTGAACCAGCACCACCAGGCTGCCCACGCCACCAACACGCTCCTTAATCTCTTCCAGGGTGCGCACACTTTGGAAATGTTTGGGGATCAGCGCTGCAATATCGGTTTCCAAACGCCGTACCAATTTGTACACAAAAAAACTGCAAAAAATCGTCAGCAGCAGGGAAACCAGAATAATCGCTTTGTAGTGCCGGTAGGTCGCCCCGGCCAAAAATCGAAACAAGGCTTCAACCAATTAAGCCCCACCTTTCCCTTCATCTTTGTCTTCTTTGAGCTTTTTGTGCAACTTTTTCATCAACCCATCAAAAGACGACTTTCGAATCTCTTTCCGAAACTGAGACCGGTTGCTTTTTCCAATGCTCAAATCGTCAATCATCATATCGTAAATCAGCCATTTCCCGTCTACAAGGTGTAACTGGTAATCAATCGTGCTGGTCTCGCTTTTGTAAAAGACCTCCGTCTTCACAACCGCCTCTTTCCCGTCCAGCTCCACCTCTGTATATTCAATCTTATCGGCTTTGGTATAAAGGGCGGGATTGCTGTAATTCTTCTCGATCAGTTGGCGATTGACCTGCACAAAATCTTGGCGCTCGGCCTCCGTGCGTTCTGCCCAATACCTGCCCAGGCACACCCGGGCGTAGGCTTCAAAATCGAACATCCCGCCCACAATCGCCTTCAGCTTGGTGCGTTCTTCCGGGGTCTCTCCCTTGGTTTCCGAACGCACAATATCCTGGATCGCCTGGTCCCGATCCTTGACCAGATCCAACAGGGCCTTTTTCTGATCTTCAGCCACAGAAAGACCCACCCATCCACTCCCACCCATCACAAGGGCCAACCCCACGGCAAAAATTCCGATCCAGTTCATCATCCGAACCTATTTATCTAAAAGAATATGCACGTAAAAAGCAACAAAAATCTTCCCATTCCTTGCACCTGTATAAACGCACAAACCGGCAAAAGTTCCGTCTAATCGGCTTTTTCAGACACAAGTTTTTGCGTTTCGGACTGTCCGGGCACCGAAGCAGGCCAGGCACCCTGGGTGCGCAACATATGCCCGCCAAACCCAAAAATACCCGCACACAAGAAAATGGAGCCAATAATTAAAAACCAGTACATGCCCGCAATACTGTTCAAAACGGCAAACACGCAGAATAGAGCGGCAAAAAAATCTCGCCGACTCACGAACTTAATGGACAGACAGAACCGGTGGAACCAACTCCGATGGGCTTCCGGCACTTCGTCGGAGAAAGCCATATTGAAACTCACAATACTGCCCGACCCAATATGGTTCAAATAAAGGAAAATCATCATCACGCCCAACGCGTCCACCGACACAATCACAAGGCCCAGCATCGGGTAAAAGGCGTCTCCGGTATGGTGAGACATTCCCAAAATCACCCCAATAAAGAAAACCAGATACGATATATTATCCGCCATGGTATCGACCCATTCACCCAACTGAGAGCCCATAAACTTCAATTTGGCAATCTCCCCGTCACACCCGTCAATAATCGACGCAAATTGGAACAACAACCCGCCCAGAGCCAGATGAAAATAATCCCCCGAAGCCACCAACCAGGCCGACAGAAAACTCACCAGCATGGTCACAATCGAGATCTGATTGGGCGTCACGGGTGTGTGAACCAGCAACCGCGTAATCCGTGTGGAGATCTTGCGATTGAAATTGCGAGACACAAAACCATCGGTGGGCTTACCCAGCATCTGGAACAGCGTCTGCTCGGCAAATACATGGGACTCGGGCGTATCCACATCCAGCCAGAACAGCCCGTCCATATCCATCGTGCGCATCGCCCCCTCCTCCGACAGCACCCGAATCCCACCCGAGAGAGAACCTTCCCCACTTGCGATCGAGGATTCCAGTGCGGAAAACAGATAGGGACTGCACAAAAAGATGCCCGTATCCACCGCATTGAAATCGGACAGCTCTTTCCCAATCTTGACAACCCGATCTCGGTCCACCATCACCTTGGTGGCATCTTCCATATCAAAAATACGATCCAGATTCGAGTCCACACACAACATCGCCTCGTCGGATCCGAGCGGCATATGCCGGAGTCGGGCAAGTGCTTCTGAATCAAACAGGTGATCGGACATCAACAGAATAAACGGCTCGTCCACATAAGGCTGCGCCTTCAACACCGACACCCCGTTCCCCCGTTCCCATTCTTCATTATAAACCCAGTCAATCGCAACATCCATTTGCGGGTCGGAAGCAAGCGTGCCTTCAATATCATCGGCCCGATAACCGGTCACAATCACAAATTCGGTAATCCCGGCCCGTTTGGCCGACAAAACAGTCCGTTTGAGCAATTCCACGCCGGCCACCTTGACCAGCGGCTTGGGTAAGTCTGCACCATATCCTCGAAGCCGGCTGCCCATCCCGGCAGCAATAATAACAGCCTTCTTAACCATTTCCTCCCTCTCAATAAAAAACGATCTTCTCTCTGGTCTTCCGATTTCTATGGAACAAGCGAATGACCCGTGACTTTCTGAAGCCTTGCCCACGCCCGGTTAAAATGGTACACTTCGGCGTGGTATTTGGCGCGAATAATACTGTATTCCTTAACGGCATCAATCATCTCTTTGGCCTCCCCCAACCCCGAATTAAACCCGTCCCGGGCAGAAAAAAACCAGCGCCGGGTTGCCCGCCTTGCTTTCTGGGCTGCTGCTATATTGGCCTTGGCTTCCAACAGATCCCGATAGACCTCTTCAATCTCCAGCCCAAACCCCTTGTCCGCAAGCCGATGCAAATACCGCAGCTTCTCGGCCTCCAGCTGGGCTTTTTTCACCCGGGCCGATGTCATACCAAAAGACAGGGACTGGCGAAATCCCAGAATCGCCCCGCCCTGCACGAAATTAAAATTGTCATTGGCAAACGGGCTTTTCTGATCGTCCCGATTGGGCGCGTAGCTCCACTTGAATTGAGCCCCGATAAAAAACTGCGGATAATAATCGGTCTTCGCGACCTTGGCCAGCGCTGCGGTGGCTTCCATTCCCGATCGAAGCTGTTCCATCTCGGGCCGATTTTTCCTGCGATCCACATAAGCTTCCAGCGGTTCCGCCTCGAAAGCAACCGGTGCAAGTGTCTCAGATAGCGCCACAGAATCCCGATCGCCCAACCCCAACAACAACCGCATCGCCGATCGGGCTAGTGCCTGTCCCTTCTCGGCCTTGTGAACCTTCTCTTCAACGTCATACACAAATCGGTCGATGCGGGCAAGATCCGTATATGTAAAATCCCCTTCGTCTGCTTCCAGCTTTTCATCTATAAAAGCCCGGGCCTTTTGAATCTCCTCCCGGGCCTCCAGGGCCAGATCTACCAATTCATTGGCCAAAAGCAGCCCAAAATAAATCTCGGCCACCTGAAATTCCAGATCCTGCCGGGCCTTCAACACGCCGGCTTCTTTTACCTTCACCCCCGCTGCTGCTGCTTGCTGGCCAAACCTAAACTTCCCAAATGTATAAACCGGCTGAATCAGAGTGGCCTCGGTGAACGTAAACACGCTCAGGCTGTTCAAATTCGTATCGCCCACCAGAGCATTGCCGCGTGCTTCCGGAGAAGGTCCCACCACCCACGTCCAGTCAAATTTGGGCAAAAACCGGGCAGCCCTCACCTGGTCCAGTTGGGAAGAAGCGATTTCCACGTCCACACCAGCTGCCTGAACGCCAGGATGGATCTCAAGAGCACGCTGCACGCAGGCTTCCAGATCGTAGACAACAGAAGCCGCCTGGGCGTGAACCGTACTGCCTCCAAGGAGAAGCACTCCCCACATGAGGGCCTGTACTGTCAACATGTGTGAATTCTTTCTACACATGTTGATTTTTGACAACATTTTCACACATCCACCCCCCTGCACACCAATGTGCAGATCCTCCCTGATATAACATAAAATATTGTTAATAAATAGCATAAACAATCCAACAGGGCGAACCCCGAAATTCCTAACCAAGAAATAGGAGCGAATGATGTGCCACTTTTCAAGCAATTAATTACACCATTTCCATTTGAATGTCATTCTTCTTTATCTCCACCTGCCCTCTTGCTCAGCGCCCCGGGCAACAAAACCAGGAAACCCATCAAAATCCAGAAGACCTTCCGGATGCGCCGGATAATCCCCACACCCAGCCCCAATCCCGGGTCCAGCCCCAACAAATGAAATAAAAAGACATGTCCACCTTCAAATACCCCCACACCCGACGGAATAAAGAAAAAGGTGGAATGGATCACCAGAGAAAGCGAGGTCAACAAAAAAGCCCCCACAAACGAAACCGGGTGCCCCAGCAGGCTGAGAATGACATACATTTCTACTACCCCAAGAACCCAGCTCAAGACATGCAAAACCAGCGAGACCAAAAACCCCAGCCGATTGTGCCGATAAAACGCCGCAATATTTCGATCAATCTCTTCAAACTTTTCCCGACGGCGCTCCAGAAAAGAAAAACGAAACCGGCCCAATATATTCAGAAACCACCCAAATGTATGTTGCCGCTGGGTCAACACCGCCAGCCCAATCCCCACCGTCCCCAAAAACAACACCGCCCCCAGACCAATCTGGACCTCTTGAGGAAGCGAAAACTCCAGCCCTACCACAACAGCGCCCATGAACGCAAAAACAAGCCCACTGATCACCTCAATGGTCTTGTTCACCACCAGAGAAGGCAGTCCCCGGGTCACCGTCACCTTCGAACGCAACATATAGGCCTTGGCGACCTCCCCGCCCACATAGGCGGCCGGTGTTACGTTACCGACCGCCTCGCCCGAAAGCTTGGTCCAAAACAACGTCCAGAAACCCGGACGGCTTTCCTTTCTGTCAAAACACGCCCCCCACGCCCGGGTATTGCTCACATGCCAGCCAAAAGAAATCACCAGCACCGGAACATAGCCCCACCCCATCAGCCGAAGGTAGGCCCACACCGTCTCCACACCCACCCGGTGCAAAAGCAGGCCAAGCAAAAAAAGGCCAACCGCCCAGAAAAAAATGCGACGCAATTGTTCCATAGGATGTATACACAAAAAGAGCGACGAGTCGTTGCCCCGCCGCTCCGAGGAAGGTTTAGTCTGGGTTCCGGGTGCCGGGGTTAACGGCCTTAAACCCAGAACCCGAAACATATTTCAATTAATCCGCCAGATAATATGATATCCCAGCAGTGTTTGAACCACTCCGCTGACCTCATTGGGATTCAACTTCATCACCGCCGCTTCAAAATCGGGATGCAGATCCCCGGGCGAGAAAAATCCGGTGGCTCCACCGTCCTGTCCGGATGGATCAATCGAATACTGTCTGGCCAGGGTTACAAAATCCTCGCCTCCCTTCAACTTCTGGAGCACGTCCTGCGCTTCTGTCTCGGTCTTGACCAGGATATGTCGGGCCCGAATCTTACCGGCCTGAATCGACTCAATAATCCGTAAATTGTTCTGTGCATCCCGCAAGATTTCGGCATTCGGACTCAGATCAATTGCCTTTTCATAGGCCGCTTTGGCCTCATTTAGATTTCCCTTCAAAGAATAGATGAAGCCCAAATTATTGTGGATATCCGCATCATCGGGCGTCATCTTCAAGACCTTCTGATACACGGCAAAAGCCGAATCGGGCAAATCCTGCTCCAGATGAATCAGGGCCAACCGTTTATAAGGCTCCGTCCATTCGGCAGCCGCTTGAATACAGGCCAGGAATTCAGACTTTGCCAATCCAAATTCACCTTTTTCCATATAAGCCTCGCCCAACCGATAACGCACGGGTGTGGCGTTGGGTGCGAATTCAATCAGCGCCTGCAATTCGCCAATCGCCGCGTCCAGTTGGCCCAGAGCAAGATACAACTGAGAAAGCGCATTGCGAACTTCCAAATCGTTCGGATCCAACATTCGCACTTTTTCCCATGCCTGCTGAGCAACCTGTAAAGATTCGGCCTCGGCGGCCATAAATCCCATTGCTCGATACACCTGTGGGTCTTCAGGAGCCTGTGCAACCGCCTCGCGATAGGCCTTCAGCGCCTCGGCAGGACGTTCGAGAGCATGAAAAATCCCCCCCCGATTGACCTTCAACATCACATTGTCGGGATTGGCTTTCACCCCCCGGTCCATGGTTTCAATCGCTTTGTCGGGTTGATCCAACCCCACATACGTCAATGCCAGCGACTGATAGGCGTCCAGCAATTGAGGCGCTTCTTGAATGACCTGTTCAAAATCGGC
>JAPUJS010000507.1 GCA_027296045.1 bacterium
GTCAGTTGAAGTAAAACTTATGGTATTTGGGGGTTAGCCGCAAGTACGAATTTAAAAATAATGGCCGATGCTAAAAGAAAATTGCCAGGCTTTGTCTTTGAAGCCGTAGGCGAGGTCGGTGCGCAGGATGGGGTTGTCGTAGACCTGGGTGAAGCTGATGCGGGTGCCGAGGCCAGCAGCGAGGTTGAGAGACGGTGAGGTGCGACCTGGAGTCCAGGCGGTGCCGACATCCAGAAAGAGGGAACCGGCGAGGATTGCGAAGGGGTGGCGGTAGAAGGTGGGACGGGCTTCGAGGTTGGCCACCAGGCGGCGGGTGCCATCGAAACGGCGGGGGAGGTAACCGCGCAGGCCCCGGTTGACGCCAAGCAGCAACTGGTCGTTGTCTTCGGGGTTGCCGTAGGCGTCAAATCGGAGGCGAAAGGCAAGGGTGTGGAACTGGCGGATCTGGGAAAGGGTGAGCAGGCTGGCCTGGATGAATCGGTCGAAGGAGCCGTTTTGTGTGTGGTGTGCTTCTAAAAAGAGGCTGAGGAATGCGTAGCCGTTGTCGTAGAATTTGAACCGGGGGGAGAGCTGAAGACTGGTGTGCACGAAATTTCGGTCGGAGCCCAGGGCTTTGTGGGAGAGGCCGATCCGAACGAAACCCCAGCTGCCGATCTGGAGGTCTTCGGTGCGACCGAGGGCCTGGATGAATTGTTTTTGCTCAAAGCGGGGCTGCCAGAGCGTGAGTCCGGCAACCAGAAGGATGCGTCGGCGATCTGGGGGCGCGTAGGTAAATCCGGTTGTGGGGGTGAAACGGCGGTCGTTGATATTCACGACCGTATGGGGTCGGATTTTAAGATTTTTGCCGGCGGAATGGAAAACCCAGAAATTGTAGCTGTCTGTACGGTCCTCATAGCGGTCGGATAGCGATTGGTTGGTGTAGAAACGGCGGATCCGTTCGCGCGAGTTGAGGCTGATGCCATAGGCCCAGGGGGTGTCGAGGGTGTAGAAGGATTGTGTGAGGGAAAGGCGAAAGTCGTGGCCTTCTTCGCCCAGCCCAACCCGGGTGGTGAGCGATCTTCGGGAGCCGTTGAGTCTGGGGTTTTCATAGTGAACCGTGGCACTGTTTCCAGAGATGGCGTCGTGGTTTCCGGTGATGGCGAGGACCTGGCCGCGGCCGAGCAGGTTGAAGTCGAGAGCGACCAGGCCGTAGCTGAGTTCGTCGGATTCCCCGGATAGGTTGGGTGAGAGGGCACGGGCATAGAGGTCCTGGACGAGGACGGTGATATCTGCGAGGCCGTCCTTTTTCTGGATCTGGATGTCCACTTTGCCCAGAAAGAAGAGCTGGCGCAAGTTGCGTTCCGTCTCGGCGACCCGAGACGTGTCGAGAGATTCCCCAGATTTGAAGAGGAGTTCACGCTGGATGACTTCGGTGCGGGTGCGGGTGTTGCCCTGGATGGTGATGTGGCGGATGGTGGATTCTTCGGCCTGAATCTGATCTGAGGAAAGGAGGAAAATGAGAAAAAAAGAAACTATTTTCATCATGGGATTTTTCAGGATGGGAAGTGATCGGGCGGTTCTGCGGCCCTCTGCGCGGTGTGGGGTTGTCGGGGTGGGTTCTGCGGCCCTCTGTGATCCCGCCTTTACACCACCGACCACTGCACGTTCCCCAACTCCCGTTCCCGCTCTTTTTCATATTTGGGATCCAGATCGAAGTCCCGATGGAGCCAGAGAACTTCACGCTGTTCCTGGGTGAGCTGGTCGATGAGTTCGGGGGTGAGGTACTTTTCGAAGGTGAATCGGTGATTGGGGGCGGTGTGATCGCGGAAGAGCCAGTGGTGCATCAGACGGCTTTCGGAACTGGCGTTGAGATGGGTGGCGTGGAAGATGCGGGAGCTGCGGACGATCAGATGGTCGGGTTCCACTTCGAGGGCGATTTCGCCGGGGAGTTCGACATCGGCATAGCCGTCTGTGGATGGATTTTCGGGAACCCCTTGTTGGCGCCGAAGGGCTTCGACGTGGGCTTTTAGGGGGTCGGCCGATCCGACCTGGCTGCCGGGGATGACGCGTAGGCAGCCGTTTTTCCGGGTGGCACCGGAGAAGTAGTGCATGTATTCGACGTAGTCGAGTTCGGAGTCGCGATGCCAGAGAAAGGAGCGGTTGGGAGCGAGTTCGTTGATGCCGCCGTTGCGGAAGTAGATGTCGGGATCGTTTTCGAGCTGGCGGGCCAGTTCGATGATTTTGGGGTGGAGTTCGATGTTGAGGAAGGGGAGAGAATGGTCCAGGGCGCACCAGTAGGAATCGGGTATTTGCGGTCGAAGACGGTGATGATTTTTTTTGCCGTCTTCTTCGGAGACAGGATCGTCGGCGGCCTTTTCAACGGCGTTCAGGCATGCCTGGGTGAGTCCGCTTGAAAATGGACATGGGATGATGATGTAGCCGTTTTGGTAGTAGGTTTTGAGTTGTTCGGGGGTGAGGTGCATGGGGATTTTTCCGGTATTTGTCGGTGATGCGAGCCCCGGCGGACGCTTGAAAGCGCCCGTACGGGGGTGTCGGGTTAGACGATCATTTGATGGGCCTGGGTGAAGCAGCGTCTGCGGACGACGTGGACGACAATGACGGAGCCGATGGCGGTGGAGGCAACGAGCATGAGCATGACGATGATCTGGTATTTGATGGCGGTAAGAAACACGGATCCGGCAAGGATCTGGCCGGTCATCATGCCGGGCAGAGAGACGAGGCCGACGGTCATAAGGGCATTGATGGAAGGGATCATGCCGGCTTTGATGACGTCGCGCAAAATGCTGTGGGTGGCTTCCTGGTAGGTAGCGCCCAGGCACAGGGCGAGTTCGATTTCGGGGCGTTGTTTGCGAAAGTCAGAAAACATGCGGTCTAAAGCAATGGTGATGGCGTTCATGGAGTTGCCGATGATCATGCCGCCCAGGGGGATGAAATACTGGGGGGTATACCAGGGTTTGACCTGGATGATGACGCTGGTGACCAGGATGGTGACGAGCATGTAGCTGACGACCATGGAGATGTAGGTGGGCACGAAGAACCGAATTTTTTCCTCATTGACCCGGCTTTTGATGGCCTGGGCGGCCCAGAAGATCATGAAGGCGTAGAGCAGGAGGATGAGGATGACGTTGTTGAGCTGGAAAATAAATTTGAGCACATAGCCCATCAAAAAAAGCTGGGCGAAGGTGCGCACCGTGCCCCAGGCCAGGTCTTTTTCGAGGCGGAGTTTGAAGATCACCGATCCGGTGCCGGCGATGATAATGAAGAAGACACATAGGACGAGCTGGAACGGGGTGATTTCGATCAGGTTCACGAGGGCGTCTCCTGGAGGCCTGTTTTGTCGAGGGCGAATTTTCGGGGGTGCACGGTTTGAGGTTGGAAATCGAGGTGGGTGACCAGAATGACCCCGGCACCCGTGTCCTGGTTTGCACGTTCGAGTTCGGTTTCGACGATTTCTCTGGACTGGTCGTCCAGGGCAGAAGTGGGTTCGTCGCACAGCAGCAATTCTGGTTGGACGAGGAGAGATCGGATGAGGGCGATTCTTTGTTTCTGGCCCACGGAAAGCTCGTCGGCAGGGTCGTCGAGGTGGATGTCTGAAAGCAGATATGCGTTCAGCTTTTGTTGGAGGTCTTCGTCTGTGGGGATTTTTTGGCCGCGTGCGATTTTAAATTGAAACGGGAAGGTGAGGTTGTCCCGGACGGTGCCGACGACCATGATGGGTGTTTGCTGGACATAGCCGATGCGGCGACGAAGGTGTGTGACGTCGTGTTGTGTGATGGGTTTTCCGTCGATCAGGATTTCGCCAACAGCGGGTTCCTGGAGGCGGTTAAGGAGCCGGAGGAAACTGGATTTCCCGCTTCCAGACGGGCCCTGAATGAGGGCGAAGTCGCCGCTTTCCAGGGTCAGGTGGAGGCCTTCAAAGAGGGGCGGTTTACCGTTGTATTGAAGGGTGAGATTTTTGAGTTCAAGTTTCATGGCTTGGCTCAGACGGATTATGGAAGCGCGGCGACGGCTTCTGTGTCTTGTTTCTGAACATACAGTATATATCCCAGATTATAAAGTGCCAAGGGATAATCGAGGTAGAACTGGGAGATTGTAGAACGTTACAATGGTCCGTGCCAGCATGAGGGCGGCGTAGACGATATAGGTCGTACGGTTTTCAGGGTGTTGAAAGGTGAGATTTTGGGGTGTGATTTTCATGGTCTATTGAAGGGCTTCGAGTTTTTTGTAGGTTTGGATGGCTTCTTCAGAGTGGCCCCGGCGGTAGAGTACGTCGGCCAGCAGGCGTAGCGCGTCTTTGTGTTGGGGGTTGATTTGTAACACTTTTTGAAAGGCTTCGATGGCCTGATCGTATTGTTTCTGGTCTCGGAAGATGTGGCCCAGACTGTAAAGAACCAGAGGATATTGGGGGTAAAACTGGAGTGCTTTGAGGTAGAGATCTGTGGCCCGAACCAGATCGTTTTGCTTGTTGAAATAGACGGCCAAATTCTGAAATGCGACGGCAATGTCCTGGCGCAATTGGTCTTTGTTTGGCGCATTTTCAAGGGCTTTCTGGATGTATTTTTCTCCCTGTTTATGGCGTTCCAAATCGTCTTCTACAGAGAGGGAGACGCCCAGCAACATGTTGAGCAGGGCGTGATCTGGAACTCGGTCCAGGGCGGCCTGCAGATAGGGGATATAGGTTTTGCCCGATGCAAGTCCTGCCTGGCACAGGCGGGTATACAGGTCCAAAGGCACTACGTCTGGTGCATGGTTAAGGGCCCGTTCAAACAGTTCCACGGCCCTGGCGTGGTAGTCAGGATTGTCGGCCCGGAAGGCGTATCCTCTTGCAGCATAGTAGATAGACAGGGCTTCGGCACGTTTTAGAGAAAAGATACTGGCGGCTACAAATCCTGTGAACAGACAGATAAATACCAGTCGCATTGTGGTTGAACCCAGTCGTGATTTGAATTGGTGAACCGAGGTTCGAAGCGCCCAGGCGGTGAGAACGGAAGCGCCTGCCGAGGCGAAGTAAAGCTGGCGAGAAGGGCCGAAAGCCAGCCGGACAATGGCGTTGTTCAAAAAAGGTAAAATGGCCAGGACCGTCCATACGGCCCAGTCGGCGACCGGGAAGGTTTGACTTCGATACAAAATGAGGGTGGCGACCATCGCCACAACCCCCAGGAGGATTTCTATGGGATAGGGATAATTGCTTGTCGTTTCCCGAGTGATCCAGCAAGCGGATGTGATCAGTCTGCCCAAATACCAGAACAGGTTTTTGGGAAGCCGAAGGATGTCTGGCACGATAAAAGCGCCTTCGTTTTGGGGTGCGCCGGGAGATGCTGTGAAGGCCAGGAAGATCAAAATTGGGGTTGCCAGTGCAAGGGGTAAGGACGTGAAGAGGGTCTGCCTGATGCGGTTCGTCCGACGCCAGGTTAGATAGATTCAAAACGGGGTGATTGAAACGGCCGAAGTGTTTGAAAAGATCGCCAGGGCGAGCAGCAAGATGGAGAGGACCAGGTTTGATTTTTTCTCGGTGTCCAGAAATCGGGTATAAAAAATAAGGAGCATCAGGGAGAAGATCAGGGCCAGGACATAATTGGTAATGGTCATCCAGTGTACCGCTCGGAAATGAGCGGTGTTGATGAGAAATAGCAATCCCGACAGGAAACTGAGTTCCAGGTCGAGACTATGAC
>JAPUJS010000508.1 GCA_027296045.1 bacterium
AAAAAATACATTGAAGCCACCCGATAAATCGTCTCTTCCGCCGTTGAAAAAGGCAAATGAAACCGGGCCATTGGTTTGAAAATGGCGGTATGGGGACATCCGCTTGTCGCCATCACCAAACCCATCAAAGACCCCACCCCACTTTGAGCGGGGGCTTTTTTATTCACAGTCCGCTCCGGCGTTCGCACCTCCGTATTGATTTCGTGATACGACAACACATCTTGAAATCGCGAGACCAGAGGCACCAGCCGGGCAGCCGCCGGACAATGTGGATGGGTATCGGGTGTGAGCGGACAATGTTCGCACTGACAAAACTCCAGCCGGGTCCATTCGGGCAGGTCATCGGGCAAGGCATCGACCGGTTCCAGCGTCTCCGGATCCAACTTCACCTGAAAAATTTCCTCGTGGCCGTTTTCGAACTCAAATCGATATTCAAAATCAAGCGTTTCCATCCACCACCACCTCTTGTAGGGTTTGGTTAAGGAAGTTTAAGCGGCCGCATGTTTTACCGACGTAATCTGTTCCAATTCTGTGGCAAGCTCCTTTCGGTCGGAGAGAATCTTCTGAATACGTTGAAGCAGCATGGGCGGATCAAATGGCTGCACAACCAGGATATGTTTTCCTGTTATCGACTGTATGCCTGACCCTTAACAAGGGCGTAATTGAACCACCACTTCGCAATGCGGCGTGTGGGGAAAAAGATCCACCGGTTGCACGCGATCTGCTTGAAATCCACCCTGTTGAAACAAAACCAAATCCCGCACCAATGTTTCCGGGTTGCAAGATACATAGACCACTCGCTTTGGCTTGGCCTCACAGATGGCCTCTACGACACGCCTGAAAACCCCCGCCCGAGGCGGATTTACAATCACCACATCTGGTGGGAAGTCCAGTTCCCCTTTGTCCAGAAGTTCAAGCACATCTCCACAAAGAAAGTGGCAGTTTTCAATACGGTTTCGAACCGCATTCTGCTTTGCATCTGCCACAGCCTGGGGGTGGATCTCAACGCCGGTGACCTCACGAGATTCTCGGGCAAGCACCATCGACAAAATACCTGTTCCACAGTAGAGATCCAGGACACGCTCGGTGCCATCCAACCCTGCAAAATCCAGTGCGATCTCATACAGCTTTTCTGCCTGTCGGGTATTCACTTGCAAAAAGGTCGACGCAGAGACCCCCAATTTCAGACCCGATATTTCTTCACAGATCTGCGCCGCTCCCCGAATCGCAACCTGAGAACGGGGTGCCGCATTTTTGGACCGCCTGGCATTGACGCTCCACACCACACCCTCCACCCCTTCTGCTGCAATCGCATCGGCAACGGGTCCCATCTCCTCGGCACAATCCGACCCGGTCGTCACCTGCACCAGCATCTGCCCGCTAAACGCCCCCTCTCGCACCACCAGCGAGCGCACCGTTCCAGAACGTGTTTCGGGATCAAAAGGTTGGGAACCGGCATCCCGCAGAGCGTTCCGGGCTTTCGCAACCACCCGATTGGCGGCATCCGACTGCAACCAGCACTGTGTCACATCGAACACAGGTGGCATCTTGCCACGCTTTTTGCGCCGACCGGTCTTCTCTGCCGATTCAAAAAGCCCCAGGGCAGGCTGGCCTGTCCCACTTCTCCCGAACGTAAAATCCATTTTGTTGCGATAAAAGTAAATCGCTTCCGAACCGATCACATCCGCCACACATGTTGCGTCCAACCCAGCTTCTCGAAAGCAAAAAGCGACCATCGCCTTTTTCAAACGCAACTGATCGGGATAATCAATATGCTGCCACAAGCACCCGCCACAAACAAAAAAATGCTCGCATCGAGGCGCAACCCGCTTCAACCCTTCCGACAAGATCTGTTCCACACAGGCTTCCAAACGCCCCCGCTCTTGCCGCACCACACGGGCAGTTACCCGATCCCCCGGCAGTGCCCCAGTCACATACAGCCGTTGTCCCTTATACGCTGCAACGCCCCACCCTCCAGGTGCCATATCACTGACACTCACCTCCACTTCCTGCCCAACCCATCGTTTCTTTCGCCTGTGTTTCGAAAATGTTCGGGACGCCATAAAATACCCAATCAGTCTGTTTCCAGGGCAACCGGATTGAATCGCCGCACGTGGGTTTTGCCCCCTCGCTCATATCCCTTCCACGCATACGGATCTTTTCCGGCCACCATGATCACATTTCGAAAATCGGCACTTGCGGACCTCTCTTCGGGTTTCATCTGCCACGGCAACAGGGAATAGGCATTCATATAATGGTTTACGAGCACCCTACGGAATTGATCCGAACGATTTTTTCGAGACCGGTGCAACAAATACCCGTTAAAAAACACCACGTCACCGGCCTTACATTCCACTGGAATCTCTCCGCTTTCGTCAAACCCATAGGATTCACTTGCCGAATCAAATTCTTCGGGACATTCGTGTTCCCGCTGTGGGTGCAGATACCCTTTTGCATGAGAGCCGGGAAGCACCCACAAACACCCGTTTTCAACCGTCGCATCGTCCAGGGCAATCCACCCCCCCACCAGACTTCGATCGCGAGTCGGAATATAAATCTCATCCTGATGCCAGGCCTGTCCGGGAAATCCAGCTGGCTTCAAAAACAGCATCGATTGCATACACTTGATATCGGGCGCCACGATCTGTGTCATCACCTCAGCCATCCCCTTGTGTGCAACCATCTCAAGCATATACGGACTGATGCGATGCGGATGGTGAATACAAAGATACTGGGCCACAGCCTGCTCGTCCGACCATTCTGCGAGCACCGGCGGCAGATCGTCGCACGGATACACTCCCCGACAAAGCTTGGCTGCATCCGCACGAATCGCTTCGACCTTCGCTTCGCTCACCAGCCCCGGAACAACCAGATAACCGTTTTGCCCATAACTGTCGATTTTCGTCTGTGATAATCTCATTTCTTCTCTCGATCTGAATTGTGGATCCAAACGTCCAACCAAAATATACTTTTATCCACCGTAAGTCAATAAGTTACAATATCCTGATTGCCCTGAAAGAAATGGCCGGACGAATCCGGGGACTGATTCCTTAAATTTTGCTAAACACCACCTTAAATCCAGCTAAAGAAATCAGAACAGGCACCGATCTATAAATATAGATCGAATTCCATCCCTCCCCCACGTGGATCTGCCGGTCCCAGTTCACAGCTGAAGGTGGTGATCAGCATGTTGGCTCCCGTCGGTTATGTCAACAGTGGCATCAAAGATCAGGATTCCAGGCGTCAACCCAGAAGACGCACCCAAAAAGAAGATAAAAAATCCAAACGCCTGGTACGGAAACCCCAATACAAAGACGCGGATCATATTGACTTTACCGCTTGACTCCAAAAGCCGGTTCTGAAACGAATCGGCTTTTCAAGCTCGAACCCGATCGTAAATCCCCTCCAGATGTTCCCCCTGCCGCCGCAAATTGTGATGCACCTCTACATGTTTTCGTCCTTCCCGCCCCATCTCTGCCCGACGCTCCGCAGATCCCAATAGAAAATCCAGCCCTTCTGCCAGCCCTGCCACATCTTTTTCTGGAAACAACAACCCGCACTGGCCATCCGGAACCACATGCGGGATATCTGCGTGGATGGAGGAAACAACCGGGACGCCGGAAGCCATCGCTTCGATCAATCCCACCGGTGCGCCCCCCTCCGTATCCCCATCCGAAGCCGTTACGCTTGGGTAGAGCAACACAGCCGCCCTGCCCAATTCCTCCAGACTTGCCTCATGCGATTGCATCCCCAGCAAAATCACCCGATCCCCCAATCCCAACCGCCCAATTTCGGCTTCAATCTCGCCGCGCAATAGGCCATCTCCAATCATCCGCATCCGAACCTCCGGATGGGGTTCACACACTCTCTGAAAAGCCCGCAAAGCATAGACCAGGCCCTTTTTTTCGCGAAACGCTGCATACGTCAACACAACAGGCGATGCGCCGGAGCGTTCTTCCGGTGACACATAGGAAATCGCCTCCAGGTCCACCCCCAATTTCTGAATGCACACCTTCTCGGTTGGGCACCCAATGCCAACCAGATTTTCTCCCATACAGGGCCCCTCGGCTAAAAAAAGATCGCCTTCTGCAAACAACCGTCGAAAGCGCCTTTGCCAAACCGCCTGCCTGGGCAATGCCGAAACATCCATTCCATAAAAAGTGGTCACCAGCGGGATCTGCATTTCCCGAGCCGCCTCCAGGCACCGGTAGCCCTCCTGGCCAAAGTGTGCGTGCATCACCACCGCCTCTTCCTGACGCAACCAGCGACCATAGCCTGCATAGGTCCCCCGCACCTTCCGAATCGCCCGATAGAGATTTCGTCTCCAGGCCGAAAGCCGTTCGCTCGAATACACCGGCTCAAACGGAAACGCCTCTCGATTTTGTTCCCCCTGCGTCAAAACGACCGCCCGGTACCGCTTCAGACTTCGAAGCTGGTCATACATCCAGACCATCGTTAACGGCAAAAACGGATTGGCACAATGTGCCACCACCGGTTGTTGCGCCACACCCTTCCTCTCAAAACATGAAGAAAGGCCCATCGATCCTACCGATCGATAAGCCTTTGTCAAACTTCAAAGACCGAACCCCTAACCCACCACATCTACCAGATTACCCTGCTGCTCCTGTTGCCCCCCGGTCGCTTCCTGCTGGGCCTGTTGCTGTGTCTCTCGAAGTTGCGCGGCCCGATCAGCCGATCCTCCGGTCACAGCCCCCTGCTCGCCTGCCAGTGCTGCATCTGCCTCTACTTCTGGAGTCGCTACTTGAGCTTCTCCTTGAGGGGCTCCACCGGCCTGGGGGCGATTTGCCTCAACCCTTTCCCGGGCTTCCTGAGAAATCTCCACCCGGTCCACCTCTCTGGGATTTGCCTGCTGGGCCTCCCGTTGAGGGGCCTCCTGGGCCTGGCCATTGGCTTGTTGAGCGGGCTCGGGTCGTTCGGGACGAACAGCACCGAGGCGGGTATCTATGCGATTCGGCATCTCGACCTCCTTTGGGTCGACATCTCACAGATTCACAACACCACGAAAGACTTGACACAAAGCTACTGTATCTTATAATATCGTAAAATAGTTAGCGAAATACAACTCAAAAGTTCTGAGTTCCGAGTTCCGAGTCTATTTGCAAAAAACCTGAAACGCGGAATTAGAAATTCGGAACGTTGTTTTCAGGAGCCCCATGCCTGCCACCACAACCTACCTGGCCTATGACCTCGGCGCCTCCAGTGGCCGCTCGGTCATTGGCTTGTTCGACGGAAACCGGATTACCCTGCAAGAAACCCATCGTTTTCCCAACAGCGGGGTAGCCGTAGGTGAAAACCTCTACTGGGACATCCTCTCACTCTTCGATCACATGTGTCAGGGCCTTCGCAAAACCGTCTCCGAACATGGCCCCGACCTGATGGGCATTGGCGTCGACACCTGGGGCGTGGACTACGGCCTCCTGGACGCCGCAGATGAACTTCTGGGTAACCCCCGATGCTATCGAGACCCCCGCACACAGGGCTTAATGGACGTGGCTTTTGAAACGGTGCCCCGGGAGGAAATTTTCGAACAGACCGGGATCCAGTTTATGGAGCTCAATACCCTCTACCAACTCCTATCTATGGCCCGCCAGCAGGCCCCTCAGCTCCAGATGGCCAAAACCTTCCTGACCATGCCCGACCTGTTCAATTTCTGGTTCACCGGCCAAAAAGTATGTGAATTTTCCAATGCCACTACCACTCAGTTTTTCAACCCCCGCCAACAAACCTGGGCCCTTGACCTGCTGCATCGGCTCAACATTCCCACCGACATGCTGCCCGAAATCGTACCGCCCGGCACTGTTCTCGGCCCGCTCAGAACATCCCTGGCCGAGGA